>NZ_JBQQCB010000011.1:0-201441 GCF_052246675.1 Nonomuraea sp. KM90
CGCGCCTGCAATAGTGAACATCTGCGGCCACCCCTCTTCTCCGGCGTCTTCTCAACACCGAAGATGAAGGCGGTGGCCGCTCCCGACTGACACGACACGCCGTAGCGCGGCAGTCACATTCCGGTACATCCCGTTACATGGTGATATGCCACAACATCGGGCGCGATCTGGACGCACCTGCACCGATGCCCGGACCTGCTTAAATCGCAAGCTGAGGGCGCAGAAGGCGAAGGCGGGCGCGCTGGCGGCGGGGGCAGGCGGGTCGGCGGGGCCAGGCCGTTCACGGGCCCGGCCCGCGTTCGCGTCTGCTCAGTAGCCTCCGCTCGCCTGCGAGGCGTTTTCGTGTCGCCTGACCCGGCGGCCCGCGTGCGGACGCACGGAGGCGTGGCCGGGCCGGCGGGCAGAAGCAGCCGGGCAGGCGCGCGCCGGCCCGGCCGTGCCACGAGCGGTGTCAGTCGGGGGCCGTCGGCGGGGAGGGGCGCAGGGTGTCGGGGTGTGCGCAGGCTCTCCTGGAGAGCCGGGGGTCAGCGGCGGCCGATGGACAGGACCGGGCCGGTCCTGTCGGTGAAGAAGTCGTCACCCTTGTCGTCCACGACGATGAACGCGGGAAAGTCCACGACCTCGATCTTCCACACCGCTTCCATCCCCAGCTCGGGGTATTCGAGCACCTCCACCTTCTTGATGCAGTCCTGCGCCAGCCGGGCCGCGGGGCCGCCGATGGAGCCCAGGTAGAAGCCGCCGTGCTGCTGACAGGCCTCCGTGACCTGCTTGGAGCGGTTGCCCTTGGCCAGCATCACCATCGAGCCGCCCGCCGCCTGGAAGCGCCCGACGTACGAGTCCATGCGCCCGGCCGTCGTCGGGCCGAAGGAGCCGGAGGCGTAGCCCTCGGGGGTCTTGGCCGGTCCGGCGTAGTAGACGGCGTGGTCCTTGAGGTATTGCGGCATCTCGCCGCCGTTGTCGAGGAGCTCGGCGATCTTGGCGTGGGCGATGTCGCGGGCGACGACGAGGGGGCCGGTGAGGGAGAGGCGGGTCTTGACGGGATATTTCGTCAGCTGGGCGAGGATCTCGGGCATGGGCCGGTTGAGGTCGACCTGGATGACGTCGTCCGAGAGGTGTTCGTCGGTCGTCTCGGGCAGGAAGCGGGCCGGGTCGGTCTCCAGCTTCTCCAGGAACACGCCCTCGGGGGTGATCTTGGCCAGTGCCTGGCGGTCGGCCGAGCAGGACACGGCGATGGCCACCGGGCAGGAGGCGCCGTGCCGGGGGAGGCGGATGACGCGTACGTCGTGGCAGAAGTATTTGCCGCCGAACTGCGCCCCGATGCCCAGCTTCTGCGTCAGCTCGAAGACCTTGGCCTCCATCTCCAGGTCCCTGAAGCCGTGCCCGGACGCCGACCCCTCGGTGGGGATGGAGTCGAGGTAGCGGGCGCTGGCGTATTTGGCGGTCTTGAGCGCGTATTCGGCGGAGGTGCCGCCCACGACGATGGCCAGGTGGTACGGCGGGCAGGCCGCGGTGCCCAGCGAGCGGATCTTCTCCTCCAGGAAGGCCAGCATGCGCTTCTCGTTGAGCACGGCCTTGGTCTCCTGGTACAGGAACGACTTGTTGGCCGAGCCGCCGCCCTTGGCCATGAACAGCAGTTTGTACTCGTCGGGGTGCCCGTGGGGGTCCTCGGCGTACAGCTCGACCTGGGCCGGCAGGTTGCTGCCGGTGTTCTTCTCCTCCCACATGGTGAGCGGGGCCATCTGGGAGTAGCGGAGGTTGAGCTTGGTGTAGGCGTCGTACACGCCGCGCGAGATGTGCTCGGCGTCGAGCCCGTCGGTCAGCACGTGGCGGCCGCGCTTGCCCATGACGATGGCGGTGCCGGTGTCCTGGCACATCGGCAGCACGCCGCCGGCCGAGATGGAGGCGTTCTTCAGCAGGTCGAGGGCGACGAAGCGGTCGTTGCCGCTGGACTCGGGGTCGTCGACGATCTTCCGGAGCTGGGCGAGGTGCGAGGCGCGCAGGTAGTGGGAGATGTCATGGACGGCCGTCTCGGTCAGCAGCCGCAGCGCCTCCGGCTCGACCTCGAGAAACGTACGCCCAGCCGCTTCGACCTTCCGCACCCCCTCCGATGTGATCAGCCGGTATTCCGTCTCGTCGGCTCCAAGCGGAAGCAGGTCGGTGTAGTCGAACTCGCCCATGTCCATCCTTTCGGTCCTCCAAGAGATTACGCGCCTCGGGAGTGACCGGTGGACCGACCCCGTCAGGCCTCCGACGGTCTGACGGCCGCCTTCGCGCTCGAGCGTTCGGCGCTGAGGCCGACCAGGATGCCGACGACGACCAGTCCGGCGCCCAGCAGGTCGTACGCGGTCGGCATCGCGACCCCGAGCACCGCCCCCGTGACGATGGCCGCCACCGGGATGAGCCCCGCGAACAGCCCCGCCCGGCCCGGGCCCAGCTTGGGCAGCGAGCTGTACCAGAGGAAGAACGCGATCACCGTGACCACGATCGCCAGATACGTGAACCCGAGCACCTCCGGGACCGTCGGCGTCCTGAACATGCCCGCCCCCTCGGTGACCAGCCCCACCACGGCCAGCATGGGCACGGCCAGCGCCGTCGAGTACGCCGAGACCCTGATCGGCCCCAGCTTGGGCAGCAGCGGGATGGCCAGCAGGGAGAAGCTCACCTCGCCGACGAGCGCCGCGAGGGCCCACAGCAGGCTCTCGGTCGTGCCGCTGCCGAGCCCTGTTGCCAGCGTCGCCCCGGTCACCACCACGCCGGCGCCGAGCAGCAGCCGGGGCGCGGGGCGCCCGCCGGCCAGCGCGAGCGCCAGCGGCACGGTGCCCAGCACGGTCCCGACCAGCGCGGGCCCGGAGGCGCGGGTGGACTCGACCACGGCCACGTTGAAGACGACCAGGCCGAGCAGCGTCAGCCCGGCCAGGCAGAGCAGGTCGCGCGGAGCGAGTCGCACGAACCGCAGGCCCAGCGCTCGCGTTATGACAAGCAGGATGACCGAAGCGACGAGATACCGAACAGCCTGTCCGCCGTATATGGGATACGAGTCAACGAGCCCGGCGACGCCGGCCAGCGTTCCGACGAGGAACATGGCCGCGGCGGCCCCCACGATTCCGTTTCTCATGCGAAGGATGCTAGGGAGACAATGGTTCCCGCAAACAGTCCAATGTCCCGCCAGAAGACAGGACCAATATGGCTGACCTCCATATCAAGATAAATCGCGATAAGGGGGGAATC
Organism: Nonomuraea sp. KM90; assembly: GCF_052246675.1. Classification (NCBI taxonomy): domain Bacteria; kingdom Bacillati; phylum Actinomycetota; class Actinomycetes; order Streptosporangiales; family Streptosporangiaceae; genus Nonomuraea; species Nonomuraea sp. KM90. Next base: position 3,229 of record NZ_JBQQCB010000011.1, read on the forward strand.
GCCGGGCAGATCGCGTCTGAGCTGCGCGACTCCATCCGGGGCGGGCGGCTCACCCCCGGCACCCGCCTGCCCGCCACCCGCGACCTGGCCACCGACCTCCAGGTCTCCAGGGGCGTCGTGGTGGAGGCGTACGAGCAGCTCGTCGCCGAGGGTTTCCTGGTCTCGCGGGTGGGCGTGGGCACCCAGGTCACCCCCAAGAACGCCGCGCGGGCCAACTCCAGGCCGCGCAACCCGGTGCCGGTCCGGCCCAAGCCGGCCCGCCGGTCGCCGAACACCCCTGTGTGCGCTCCGTACTACGGTCATCGCCCCACCTCCCCGGACCTCAGCCACTTCCCCCGTGAACGCTGGCTGGCGGCCGTCAGGCACGTCCTGACCACCGTACCCTCCGACGCCCTCGATTACGGGGACCCCGGCGGCGTGCCTGAGCTGCGCGAAGAGCTGGCCGGCTACCTCAGGCGGGTCAGGGCCGCCGATGTGCGCCCGGAGAACCTCGTCATCGTCGGCGGCGTGGCGCAGGGGCTGAGCCTGGTCCTGCACGTGCTGACCCAGCAGCGCCCGCTCCGGCTGGCCGTCGAGGACCCGACCAGCCACCGCCAGGTGCCGCTGCTGCGGCGGGCGGGCGCGCACCTCGTGCCGGTGCCGGTGGACGAGCAGGGGCTGGACGTGCGCAAGCTGAGCGGGGACGCCGTCCTGGTGACGCCCGCGCACCAGTTCCCGACCGGGGTGGTGCTCTCGCCGCCGCGCCGGGCCGCGCTGATGGAGTGGGTCTACGCGGGCAACCGCGCGATCCTGGAGGACGACTACGACGCCGAGTTCCGTTTCGACCGCGACCCTGTCGGCTGCCTGCAGGGGCTGGCGCCCGACCGGGTGATCCTCTCGGGCAGCGTGAGCAAGGCGCTGGCGCCCGGCCTGCGGCTGGGCTGGGTGGCGGCGCCGCCCGACCTGGCCGAGGCGGTCCGCAGGGCGCGGGGCGAGCTGGATCTGGGCTCCCCGGTCATCGAGCAGTACGCGCTGGCCCATTTCCTGCGCACCGGCGGCTACGACAAGCATCTGCGGCGCATGCGCAGGGAATACCGTCGCCGCCGGGACGCCCTGGTCAAGGCGCTGGCCGAGGAGTTGCCGGAGGTCCGGGTCAAGGGGATCGAGGCGGGGCTGCACGTGTACCTGGAGCTGCCGGGGCGGTGGGACGAGTCGCGTACGGTCCGGGTCGCGCAGGAGCTGGGCGTGTCCGCCGAGCCGGTGGGGCCGATGCGGGACGCGGCGGGGCCGCCGGCCGTGGTGGTGGGGTTCGCGCGGCTGCCCGCGCACAAGGCGGCCGAGGCTGTCCGAGGCTTAAAGGTCCGAATGTCAGGACAAATTGTTGACTGAGGGAGAAACGCTCGCTTAGAAAGAAAGCCGGATCCCGAATTGGAGGCGCCATGCGTGTGGGACTGCTGGGTCTGGGCCGGATCGGAGCCTTCCACGCCGCGACCCTGGCCGCGCATCCCCTGGTGGACGAGCTGATCGTGGCCGATCCCGTACGCACGTCGCCGTACGGGAGGCCCGGGGACGCGTTCGAGGCGGACGCCGTGGTGATCGCCACGCCGACCAGCACCCACGCGGAGCTCATCGTCAAGGCGTGCGAGCGGGGCATCCCGGCCTTCTGCGAGAAACCGGTGGCCGGCACGGTGGCCGACACCGTGAAGGTGCTGGAGTCGAGCGCCGGCAACCGGGTGCAGATCGGGTTCCAGCGCAGGTTCGACCCCGGCTACGTGGCGGCGGCGACGGCGCTGCGCGCGGGGGAGCTGGGCGAGCTGCACCGCGTGCACCTGGTGACGGCCGATCCGGCCCCGCCGCCCGCCGAGTACATCCCGCTGTCCGGCGGCATCTTCCGCGACTGCCACATCCACGACTTCGACATCCTGCGCTGGGTGACCGGCCGCGAGGTGGTGTCGGTCTACGCGAAGGGCGCCAACCGGGGCGCCGCGTTCTTCGCGGCGGCGGGCGACGTGGACACCAGCGCCGCGCTCCTGACGCTGGACGACGGCACGCTGGCCACCCTCCAGGGCTCGCGCTACAACGGCGGCGGGTACGACGTGCGCATGGAACTGGCGGGCACCGAACGCACGCAGGCGGTCGGCCTCAGCTCGCGCGCCCCCCTCCACACGACGGAGGACGCGCCCCGCTCCGACGAGCCCTGGCCGGACTTCGTCACCCGCTTCGAGACCGCCTACCGCGACGAGATCGACGCCTTCCTGACCAGCGACCGGAGCCCGTGCTCGATCGAGGACGCGCTGGAGGCCCTGTACGTGGCCGAGGCCGCCGACCTGTCCCTGCGCGAGCACCGTCCGGTCGAGGTAGCGGAGGTACGGCGATGAGGGTTCGCACATGCCCGGACGGAGCGCCGCAGGGTGGCTGACTATCGCGAGCTGCGCCAGGTCAGGGCGAGGTTCCCCGAGCGCATCGCGGAGGCGGCGGCGGTACGGCGGCGCCGGCCGCTGTTCGGCCCGCGCGGCCAGCTCATGATCATCGCCGCCGACCATCCGGCCCGGGGCGCGCTGGGCGTGGGGGGCCGGCCGCTGGCCATGGGGAGCCGGGTCGAGCTGCTCGACCGGCTGATGGTCGCGCTGCGCCGCCCCGGCGTGGACGGCCTGCTGGCCACCCCCGACGTGGTCGAGGACCTGCTGCTGCTCGGGGCGCTCGACGACCTCATCGTCATCGGGTCGATGAACCGGGGCGGGTTGCAGGGGGCGGTGTTCGAGTTCGACGACCGGTTCACGGCGTACGACGCCGGGGCCATCGCCCGGATGCGGCTGGACGGGGGCAAGATGCTCTGCCGGATCGCGCTCGACGAGCCCGGCACCGCCGCGACGCTGGAGTCCTGCGGCCGGGCGATCACCGAGCTGGCCGGCGACGGGCTGGTGGCGATGGTGGAGCCGTTCTGGTCGAGCCGGGCGGGTCACGATCTGTCGCCCGACGGCGTGATCCGGGCCGTCAACGTCGCCCAGGGGCTGGGGGCCACCTCGGCGCGCACCTGGCTGAAGATCCCGGTGGTGCCCGACATGGAGCGGGTCCTGCACGCCACCACGCTGCCGGTCCTGCTGCTCGGCGGCGATCCCGGCGACACGCCCGACGTGGCCCACGCCGCGTGGCGCAAGGCGCTGCGGCTACCCGGGGTGTGCGGGCTGGTGGCGGGGCGAGCCCTGCTCTACCCGCCGGACGACGACGTGGCGGCGGCCGTGGACGCGGCGGTCGCCCTGCTGGAGCCCGCCTGATCGGCTGGAACCCGCATAATCGGCTGGAGCCGGATCAGGTGGCCGCCTGATCAGTGGTGGCCGCCGCCCGCTTCGGCGCGAAGCCCGGGGCCAGCACGATGATCGCGGCGGCCAGCACCAGCGGCGCGGCGAACGCGATCCGCATGCCCGCGGCGTCCGCGATGCCGCCCACCAGGGCCGCGCCCACGATGAAGCCGACGTAGTTGAAGAGGTTCACCCTGGCGATGGCCACGCCGGTGCCCGCCGGGTCCAGCCGGCCCGCCGCCGAGAACGACTGCGGCGCCACCACCGACAGCCCCACCCCGGTCAGGCCGAACGCGACGATGCCCAGGAACTGGTTGGGGGCCACGACGACGCCCAGGAAGCCGAGGGTGGCGATCAGGCCGCCGATCCTGACGATGACGGCGGGGCCGTACCGGCGGACGGCGAAGTCGCCGCCGAGCCTGACGGCCAGGGTGGTCGCCTGGTACGCGACGTAGGCCAGCGGGATCACCCTCGGGCCGGCCGCCAGCACGTCCTTCATGAACACCGTGTTGAAGTTGGAGACGGCGGCGTCGCCGACGTACAGGAAGCCCATGGCCAGGCAGAGCGGGAGGATCGGCCGCCACGGGAACCTGCCCGCGGTCACGGTCGCCGTCTCGACCTTCTCCTCCTTCGGCGAGCACAGCTTCGGCCCGGCGTAGATCGAGCCGGCCACGGCGAAGACCATGGGGACGGCCATGACCACCGGGAGCGGCAGGTCGGCCGCCGCCGAGGCCCACAGCGCGCCGGCCATGCTGAACACGCTCCACACGCAGTGGAACCCGTTCAGCACCTGGACGCCGTACCTGCGCTCGACCGCCACGCCCTGCATGTTCATGCCCGCGTCCACCGCGCCCACCGCCACCCCGAACAGCAGCAGCACCGGCACCAGCAGCGGCACGTTCGGCGCGAGGCCGGCGAGGACCACGGCGACGGCCACCATCGGCTGCGCGACGCGCAGCAGCAGCCTGCTCCCCAGCCGAGCGGCGAACGCGCCCGCCGCCACGCTGCCGACGCCCGCGAACACGGGCACGATCAGCAGCAGCAACGTGAGGGTGCCCTCGTCGAGCTCGTGCTTGGCTTGCAGGTTCGCGACCTGGATGAGCAGAGTGGCAAAGGACAGGCCCTGCACGCCGAAGACGAAGAAGGCGGCGACCCGGGTCTGGCGATCACGCAAGGACGGCACGGCGGCCTCCTGATCGGGGGAATCAAACGTGAGGCGCGGTCAGGTTAGCGGCTGCCAGACGCCCTCCGCCAGCACCCGGATAGGCTGCCGGGAGTGAAACGGGGCTACGCGTCCGGCGCGGCGCGCAGGGAGCGCATCCTGGCCACCGCGCTGCTGGAGTTCGCCGAGAACGGCTACCGCGGCGCGTCGCTGGCCCGCATCGCCGAGCGCGCCGAGCTGTCCCAGGCCGGGCTGCTGCACCACTTCAGGACCAAGGAGCTGCTGCTCATCGCGGTGCTGGACTACCGGGACGAGCTCGACACACGCAAGTTCGACCTCGCGCCGGAGGGCGGGATCGACGCGCTGCGGGCCCTGGTCGGCGTGGTGGAGCACAACTCCCGCGTGCCGGGTTTGGTGCAGCTCTTCTCCGTGATCAGCGGCGAGGCCGTGACCCCCGGCCACCCCGGGCACGACTGGGCCAGGCGCCGCTACCGGCGGCTGCGCGCGAACGTGGCGGCGGCGCTGCGCAGGGGCGCCGAGCGCGGCGAGCTCAGGGCCGGGCTCGACGCCGAGGCGCACGCCGACCGGCTGATCGCGATGATGGACGGCCTGCAGACGCAGTGGCTCATCGATCCGGAGCGGGTGGACATGGCGGCCGTCTTCAGGGGATACGTCGACGACCTGATCGCCCTGCTGCGGCCCTAGCTATCCGGCGGGCTGCTCGGCGGGGGCCTCCTCGCGCGCCGGCTCCGCCACGTTCAGCCGCCGCGCGGCCGCCCACACGCCGAGCGCCAGCAGCGCCGCGACCTCGGTGACGGCCAGGCCGCGTTCGACCAGCCCGAGCGGCATGACCCGATACCACGGCAGCCCGTTGCCGGCCCCGACCAGCATCACCGCGCCGATGCCCACCACCCACAACACCGAGCAGATCCCGAACCCGAACGCCAGCAGCGTGGCCCGGGACCGCTCCCGGTGCCGCCAGGGCCGGGCGATGACGACCGCCGCCAGCGGCAGGCACAGGAAGGCCACGAAGCTGCCCACCCGGTGGATGCTGCCGCTCGTGCTCGGCCCGACCGACCAGTCGTGCTTCTCGAACCAGGCGGTCAGGAACAGCCCGACGCTCCACCCCATGAGCGCGAGCGTGCCGAAGATCCCGGCCAGCCTCTTGCGGGCCAGCGACACCCCGATGGCCACCGACCCCGCCGCCAGCAGGCCCACCCCGAGACCGAAGAGCCAGCCGTCGGGACCGAGGCCGTGCTCGCTGATGGTCCGCCTGAGCGGGTTCATCTCGTCGAGACTCGACAGCTCCAGGCCGAGGATCACCGCTACGCCCGCGCCTGCCGCGCCGAGACCCCATCGCGCCGGTTGATGCACGCACACCTCCCCTTTGCCGGGAACAACGGCCGTGCGCGGGGATGGATTCCTAAGAAAATCCTTAGAAAACAGGGTGTTCAGGTCAGCGCGCGACGGATGAGGTCGTCGCTGAGCCGCCGCAGCCGCTTCCTGGCATCCAGGTCGTACGCCTGCGCGCGGACGCGGGCCTGGAACTGGCCGTCTACCTCGTCTTCGGCGGGATGTGGTACCGGTTGCTCAACCGCCACGCCGAGGTGAACGCGGAACTCGCGGAGAAGATCGCCGGACTGCTGGCCAGAATCCGCTGACATCGGCCCATTCGGCACGAGCGAACAGGGCGAGCGCCAGATATCGTCAGAAGTGTGAACGAACGCGCGGGATCGTGGTTGCCGAAGCTGCAGGAAGTCGGGGAGCGGCTGGCGGAGGAGTGGGTGCAAGCCCGCCGCCCTCCGGCGCCGAACGACATACCGCAGCCGCACGAGCTGCGCGCGTCCGACGCCGACCGCGAACGCATCGCCCAGGTGCTGCAGGACGCGCACGCCGACGGGCGGATCACGCTGGAGGAGCTGGAGGAGCGGCTCGGGGTGCTCTACGCCGCGCGCACGCTCGGTGAGCTGGCCGCGCTGACCACCGACCTGCTGCCCGCCGAGCAGCAGCCGCTCAACCTCGACGGCCGGCCGGTCTCGGCCATCTTCAAGAAGGAGCAGCGCGGGGGGCGCTGGGTGGTGCCGGCCGAGCTCGGCGTGACGGCCATGTTCGGCACGACCAAGCTGGACTTCAGCGACGCGATCCTGCAGAACCGGCGGATCATCATCAACGCCACCCTGGTCTTCGGCGGGCTGGAGATCCGCGTGCCGGAGGGGCTGGAGGTGATCAGGGTGGCCAAGGACAAGACGGTCCGCCTGACCAAGCAGCCGACCGAGCCGGGGGCGCCCGTGGTGGAGGTGCGCACCACGAACTTCGCGGGCGAGGTCAAGGTCAAGGAGCCACCCCGCCGCAAGCGCCGCCGCTGATCTCCTGTGCCCGGCTCTCTCCTGCCGGCCGGGCGGCGGCTCAGCCGGCCGTGTCGAAGTTGATCGCGCTGTACGCGCGCAGCTTCCAGAGCTGGTGCTCGCTCTCGATCTTGCGGATCGTGCCCGACCGGCCGCGCATCACCAGCGACTGCGTCATCGCCGATCCGGCGCGGAACCGTACGCCCTGCATGAGCTCGCCCTGCGTGATGCCGGTCGCCGCGAAGAACACGTCGTCGGACCTGACCAGGTCGTTCGTGGTGAGCACCTGCCCGAGGTCGTGCCCGGCGTCGACGGCCTTGGCGCGCTCGGCGTCGTCGCGCGGCCACAGCCTGCCCTGGATCACGCCGCCCAGGCACTTGAGCGCGCACGCGGCCACGATGCCCTCGGGCGTGCCGCCGATGCCCAGCATCAGGTCGATGCCGGTGCCCGCGCGGGCCGCCATGATCGCGCCGGCCACGTCGCCGTCGGTGATGAACTTGATGCGCGCGCCCGTCTCCCTGATCTCCTTGACCAGCCGCTCGTGCCGGGGCCGGTCGAGCACGACCACGGTCACGTCGGACGGCGAGCAGTGCTTGGCCCGGGCGACCGCGTTGATGTTCACCGCCACTGGGGCCTCGATGTCCACCGCGTCGGCCGCCTCCGGGCCGGTGACGAGCTTCTCCATGTAGAACACGGCCGACGGGTCGTACATCGAGCCGCGCTCGCTCACCGCGATCACCGAGACCGCGTCGGGCATGCCGAGCGCCGTCAGCCGGGTGCCGTCAATGGGGTCCACCGCGACGTCGCAGTCGGGGCCGCTGCCGTCGCCGACCTGCTCGCCGTTGTACAACATCGGCGCGTGGTCCTTCTCGCCCTCGCCGATGACGACCACGCCGTTCATCGAGACCGTGCTGATCAACTGGCGCATGGCGTTCACCGCCGCGCCGTCCGCGCCGTTCTTGTCACCCCGGCCGACCCACCTGGCCGCCGCCATCGCGGCCGCCTCCGTGACGCGGACGAGCTCCAGCGCAAGGTTGCGATCGGGGGCGTGCTCGCTCGTCGCGAGCGCCGGCGGCACGGAAGTCTGGTCGGACATGATGGCTGGCCTCCTTGTGGGACATCTACGTCGATCGTAGTTGCCGGTCTCTTCCCGGCCAGAGGGGGATAATCTGCTAGGGGAAGAACGGATTTTGCGCTATACGCTGTGCGCGCCAAGGATCTTGCCTCCAACATGGAGCGTGGCGCCCCGCCGTGGAGGAGATCCCGTATGAGCGATGTGGAGAACGTGGTCGCCCAGCCGCGTACGTCCGAGCGTGGGGCCGCCACGCGCAGCTCTCTTCTGGCCGCGGCCCAGGAGGTCTTCATCTCCAAGGGATTCGCCGAGGCGGGCGTGACGGACGTGGTGGCCAGGGCCGACGCGAGCGTGGGGAGCCTCTACCACCACTTCTCCGGCAAGGCCGATCTCTACCTCACGCTGTGGGAGGAGTTCCAGGCCAGGCAGACGCAGCGGACCAAGCTCGCCGCCCGCGCGGCCCGCGCCTCCGGCGAGAGCGACCCGATGCACGTGTTCGTCAGCGCCGCCCGCGCCTACCTCGACGGCTGCCTTGAGGAGCGCGAGGTCGCCGCGCTGTTCCTGCGCGGCGACGGGCCGCCCGGCTTCGAGGTGATCATGCGAGACCGGCTGCGCAAGTGGGCGCAGCGCAACGCGGCGCTGTTCGAGGATGAGAAGGCGCTCGTCGTGGTGATCACGGGGGCGCTGGCGGCGGCCGTGTCCGAGGTCGCGCTCTCGGGCGATCGCGGCCTGGCCGAGGAGGTGCTCGCCATCATCGGCCAGATCCGCCCGGCCGCTTCGGCGACCGGTCCCTCCAGTGGGTAACCTCGCCAACTGTGCGACGGTTCACCCAAGGTCTGTACGGCTACGCGGTAGCCCTGTTCGTGTGCCTCGCGGGGGCCGGGCTGTTCCTGCTGGTCACCCCGCAGAGCCGGGATGAGCACATCCCGCGGCTCGACTACTCGATCACCGTCGCGAACTTCGGCCACTCGGTGCCGTACGGCGTGTGGGCCCCCCAGGGCGACCCGGCCGGCTGGGTGCCCAACAGCAACCGCATCGCCAAGGGCGAGAACGGCGCGCAGGTCCTCTACCTCGGGTTCGCCACGGCCCAGCGGGAGCACGCGATGTTCGTGCAGAGCAACGAGCAGCCGGCGGCCGGGTTCGCCAGCCGCATGGCCAACACCGACAAGGCCACGGGCACGCTGCAGGTCGGCGGGGTCGCCTGGGAGCAGCGCTTCCGCGAGGACAAGAACCAGCGCTCGCTGGTGCGCGTGCTGCCCGACGTGACGCTGGTCGTCACCGGCACGGCCGACTGGGCCGAGCTGGGTGAGCTGGCGGGCCGGCTCCAGCAGCGCCCGAAGGGCTGACGGCCACCTCTCCAGCAGCGGCCGGAGGGCTGAGCACCCGTCCGGAGGCGTGCTCCGGACGTGCTCCGGACGGCTGAGGCGCGCGTGCGGAGGCCGAGGTTGTCTGCCGGCGCGTCTAGGGTGGTTGGCGTGGCAGACGAGAAGGCACCCTCATACGAGCAGGCCCGCGAGGAGCTGACCGAGGTGGTGCGCCGCCTGGAGACCGGCGGGCTCACCCTGGAGCAGTCGATCGAGCTCTGGGAGCGCGGGGAGAAGCTGGCGGCCGTCTGCGAGGAGTGGCTCCAGGGAGCCAGGGTCAAGCTGGCCGCCGCCATGGCCCGCCGCTCCGAGCCCGGCACCTCCGACGACGCGCCCTTCTAGGCCCTCGGTTCCTCCGGCGGCGTGCCAGGTCTCCGGAGGAGCGGTCAGGCGGCCGTTCTGAGCAGGGCCACCACCGGGATGCGACGGGTGGTCTTGGCCTCGTACTCGGCGAATCCGGGGGCCAGCGCCACCATCCGGGCGTAGAGCTCATCGCGCTCCTCGCCCTCGACGAACTCGGCCTTGACCCCGAACTCCTCCGTCCCCACCTCGACCCTCGCCTCGGGGGTGGCGCGCAGGTTGTGGTACCACGCGGGGTGGTTGTCGGCGCCGGCGTTGGAAGCGATGATCACGTAACGGTCGCCGTCCGCGAGATACATCACCGGCGTGGTCGTGGGCTTGCCGCTTCTGGCTCCCGTGGTCGTCAGCAGCACCAGCGGGGAGCCCTCGAACATGCCGCCGACCCGGCCCTCGTTGGCGCGGAACTCGTCGATGATCTGCTGGTTGAACTCGTTGGGCATTCTCGGCTCCTCAAAATCGGAGAACTCTCCGGTTGGAGTCTAATCGGAGAGTTCTCCGTTTGCCAGGGATATGCTCGGCGGCGTGCGTGGACGTCGATCCCTGCCCGTCATCGGGCAACCCCAGCCCGAACGGGCCGATGCCGCACGGAACCGGCAGAAGATCATCGAGGTGGCGGCGAAGATGATCGCCGAGAGCGGCGCCGAGGGCCTGTCACTCGATGAGGTCGCCCGCGTCGCCGGTGTCGGCGTCGGCACGGTCTACCGGCGCTTCGGCGACCGCGCGGGGCTGGTCCTGGCCCTGATCGACGAGCGGGAGCGGCAGTTCCAGTCCGCCTTCTTCGCCGGGCCGCCGCCGCTCGGCCCCGGCGCCCCCGCGGGCGAGCGGATCGTCGCCTTCCTGCACGCGCTGATCGATCGGATCGTGGCGCAGCAGGAGTTGTTCCTGGTGCTGGAGAAGGGCGGCAAGACGAACCGGTTCAGCGGGCCGTACCGCGTCCACCACATCCACCTGGCCACCCTGATCGCGCAGGCCTGCCCGGAGGTCGACGCCCGCTACCTGGCCGACGCCCTCCTCGCGCCGGTCAACGCCTGCCTGATCGCCTTCCAGCGGGAGGAGCGCGGCATGACGGTCGAGGAGATCAAGTCCGGCCTCACCACCCTGGCCGAGGCCGTCGCCGGTTAGGTCATGAGGCAGAGCAGGTTGCCCTCCGAGTCCCGGAACGCGGCCATCCGGATCTCCTTGCCCGGCGTGCCGAACGTGCCGTCGTCGGTGAAGATCAGATGCGGCTCCTCGACGATCGCGACCTCGTTGGCCCGTAACCGGGCCACGTCCGCCTCGAGGTCGTCGGAGGCGAGGTAGAGCACGGCCGAGGGGGCGCTCTTCTCGATCAGCAGGCGTACGCCGTCGAGGTCGAAGAAGGCCAGCCCGGGCGGCCGGTAGGTGGCGATGTGCCGCAGGCCCAGCACGTCGCGGTAGAAGGCGGTGGCCCTGTCGAGGTCGTCGGCGTGCTGGGCGACCTGGGTGAGTCCTCTCATGGGCCGACGGTAGACCTCGGGCCGGTCACTCGCCCCCGGTTTCGCCCGGCTCCTCCGCGCGCACGGTCAGGCGGTCGTCGGTCAGGCGGATCGTCAGCACGGTGCCGGGGGAGACGTCTTTCGCCAGGCGTACGACCTCGCCGGAGGGATGTTGCACGATGGCGTAGCCGCGCTCCAGCGTGGCCGCCGGGGACAGGGAGACGAGGCGGGCGCGCAGGTGGGCGAGGTCGTCGGCGGCGCGGTCGAGGGAGCCGGACAACGAGCGCCTGGCCCGGTCGCGCAGCGCCTCGGCCTGCTCGGCCCGGCGCTCCAGCTCGCGTACGGGATCGGCCAGCGAGGGCCGCGAACGCACGGACGTCAGCCAGGACATCTCCCGGTCGAGCCAGCCGCTCACCACCCTGCGGCCCCGGTCGCGGAGCTGGCGCACCAGCGTGAGCTGCTCGCCCACGTCGGGCACGACCTTCTTGGCCGCGTCGGTGGGGGTGGACGCGCGCACGTCGGCCACCAGGTCGAGCAGCGGGCTGTCCTGCTCGTGGCCGATCGCGCTCACCACGGGGGTGCGGCAGGCGGCCACCGCGCGGACGAGCGTCTCGTCGGAGAACGGCAGGAGGTCCTCCAGCGAGCCGCCGCCGCGGGCGACGACGATCACCTCCACCGCGGAGTCGGCGTCGAGCTTGCGCAGCGCCTCGGTGACCTCGGCCACCGCGTACGGCCCCTGCACGGCCACTTCCTCGACCTTGAACCGCACGGCGGGCCAGCGCCGGCGGGAGTTCTCCAGCACGTCACGCTCGGCCGCCGAGTCGCGGCCGCAGACGAGCCCGATCGTGCCCGGCAGGAACGGCAGCCGCCGCTTCCTGTCGGCGTTGAACAGCCCCTCGGCGGCCAGCAGCTTCCTGAGCCGCTCCAGCCGGACCAGCAGCTCGCCCACGCCGACCGGGCGCATCTCCAGCGCGGTGAAGGCGAACGAGCCCCTGTTGACCCAGAAGTCGGGCTTGACGTGCACCACGACCCTCGCGCCGTCGGACGGTCGCGGCTCGGTCGCCTCGTAGACGCCACGCGGGGCTGTGACCCTGGCGGACACGTTGGCGACCGGGTCGCGCAGGGTCATGTACACCGTGCCGCCACGCGCGCTCAGGTCGGTGATCTGGCCCTCGACCCAGACCGTGCCGAGTCTGCCGATCCAGCCGCCCACCATCTGCAGGACCGTGCGGATCGGCAGGGGAGACTCGGGCGTGGTCTTCGAGGTCATGGCGGAAGACTACGGGTTCGGTGTGACTTATTCCCCGGCCTGGAGCTTGGCGAGGCGGTTCTCGAACATCCGGATGACCTCGGGCCGCGCCGTCGTCGCCCGCTCGTACGCCAGGTAGTCGCCGATCTGCTCGGCGGACTTGCCGCGCATCCTGGCGCGCAGCGAGGCGACGGTGAGCTCGGAGTAGCCGGGCAGCGGCTCGGTCAGATCCACGGCCGCGGGGGCGGCCGGCTCGGGCGCCCGGGTGGGCTCCGCCGTGGCCGCGGCGGGCTCGGGCGCGGGCGCCGGCTCGGGCGCGGCCACCGGCTCCGCGGCCTTGGGGGCGGCCTCGGGAGCGGGGGCGGGCTCGGGGGCCGGTTCGGGGGCGGGCTTGGCTGCGGGCTTGGGGGCGGTCTTGGTGGCGGACTCGGCCTTGGGGGCGGCCTCCGTCTCCGGCTCGGCGACGGTCACCGGCTCGGCCTTGCCCGCCGGCGCGAAGATGACCGGGTCGGGCTTGGTCCTGGCGACGCCGTTGGGCTCGGCGGTGCCGGGCCGCGGCGCGAAGATGACCGGCTCCTTGCGCTCCGGCTTGTCCTCCTCGGCCTCCGCCGGGGCGACGGCCACCTGCTCGGCGGCGGAGGGACGGGAGTCGTGGACCTCCTCGCGCTCCTCCTCCTTGCGGCCGAGGCCCTTGATGGAGTTCTTCATGCGGTCCACGAGCAGCAGCGCCTGGCCCGCGGCGCTGAGCGTGGTCTGGACGACGAGCAGGGGCAGGTCCTTCGCCTTCTCCTTCAGCTCGTCCTTGTTGGTGACGGTTCTTGCGATGTTGCGTATCACGTCGCTAAGGGACATGTACGTCTCCCTGGGAGGTCAGTATTGGACGGCTAGTCTGGCAAACCGCGGGCAACCACGCACGCGCGGGCCAGGAGGCCGCTCCACGTAGCATAGAAAGTATGGAGCCCCAGACCCCCACTTCCCGCCGAGTCCTCGTCGCCAAGCCACGGGGCTACTGTGCCGGAGTCGATCGAGCCGTGGTAGCGGTCGAGAAGGCTCTGGAGCAGTACGGCGCGCCGATCTACGTTCGTAAGCAGATCGTTCACAACACCCACGTCGTCAAGACGCTCGAGGCCAGGGGCGCCATCTTCGTCGAGGAGACCGAGGAGGTGCCGGAGGGGGAGATCGTCGTGTTCTCCGCCCATGGAGTGTCCCCGGCCGTGCACGAGGAGGCCAGGCAGCGTCATCTGCGCACCATCGACGCCACCTGCCCGCTGGTAACAAAGGTGCACAACGAGGCGAAGCGGTTCGCCGCGAAGGACTACGACATCCTGCTGATCGGGCACGAGGGTCACGAGGAGGTCGAGGGCACCTCCGGTGAGGCCCCCGACCACATCCAGCTCGTCGACGGTCTCGACTCGGTCGACAAGGTGCAGGTGAAGGACCCGAGCCGGCTGGTGTGGCTGTCGCAGACCACGCTGTCGGTCGACGAGACCACCGAGACCGTCGCCCGGCTCAAGGAGCGCTTCCCCACGCTGATCGACCCGCCCAGCGACGACATCTGCTACGCCACGCAGAACCGTCAGGTGGCGGTCAAGGAGATCGCCGCCGAGTCGGAGCTCGTGATCGTGGTCGGCTCGGAAAACTCCTCCAACTCCAAGCGGCTGGTCGAGGTGGCCAAGGACTACGGCGCGCAGGCGTCCTACCTGGTCGACAACGCCGAGTTCATCCGCGACGAGTGGCTCGACGGCGTCACCACGGTCGGTGTGACCAGCGGTGCCTCCGTGCCGGAAGAGCTGGTCGACGAGGTGCTGGCGCGGCTGGCCAAGCACGGGTTCGGCGATGTGAGCGAGGTCGAGCCGGTGCAGGAGAGCATGCGCTTCGCCCTGCCCCACGAGCTGCGCAAGGACCTGCGCGTCTCCTAGTCCTCCCCGCGCGGGGTGCCGTAGACCTTGGGCTCGAAATAGCCCTCCGGTTCGGGTACGAACGGCTGGCGCGGGCGCGGCACCTCCGCCGCGCCCGCCTTCAGCTCTTCGCGCAGCTCGCGTACGTTGTCGCGGAGCCCCCGCCGCCACGCCACGCCCAGCACGATCGCCGAGCCCGCGAACAACCACGGCGCGCCCCGCGTCAGTGACGTGTAGAGCCCCAGCGCCAGCGACTGCACGATCGACACCGATCCGAAAGCCCGCCCGAGCTCGACGAACAGCGTGGCGCAGAAGAACACCAGCGGCGGCGTCACCACCAGCGACAGCAGCTCGCGCCGGTTGACCAGCAGGGCGCCGAGCAGGCTCGACAGCACGAACGCCGCGCCCACGACGTGGTCGACGTCGAGCACGGCCGTCAGCACATAGCCCGCCAGGGTGGCCACCAGGGCGAGCGCGATGGCGCCGCGCGCCGTCAACCTGACGGCAGAACGCCTGCCTTTCTCACCCACTCGGCCTCCCCCGTTTACTGTGACCCGTTGGCCAACTTACCGTTCGCGTGGGAAATCAGAGATGAGGTTTCGAGCAGTTCGGGGGAGGCCAGGGGTCTGGGCAGCGCTTCGAGCATCTCGGGGGAGTCGAGATCGCCGTCGACGACGCCCAGATCGTGCAGCTTGCGCGCGGTGACCAGGACGCGGCTTTCGAGCGACCCGACCGACTTGTTGTACGCCTCCACGGCCCGGGTCAGCGCCCTGCCCAGCGAGTCGACGTTGCGGCCCAGGGACGACAGCCGCTCGTACAGCTCCTTGCCCAGCTCGAATACCGCCCGCGCGTTCTCGCTCAGCGCGGCCTGCTGCCAGGCGTAGTGCGCGGTGCGCAGCATCGTGATCAGCGTCGTGGGCGTGGCGATGTGCACGCGCCGCGTCATGGCGTATTCGAGCAGCCCGGGATCGCGTTCGAGGGCCGGCGCCAGGAACGCCTCACCGGGGATGAACAGCACCACGAACTCCGGCGACGGGTTGAACCCCTGCCAGTAGGCCTTGGCCGCCAGCCGGTCGATGTGCTCGCGCACGTGCCGGGCGTGCGCGTCGAGGCGGACGGAGGCCAGCGACTCGTCCGACGCCTCGGCGGCCTCCAGGTAGGCCGCCAGCGAGACCTTGGAGTCGACCACGATGTTCTTGCCCCCGGCCAGCCTGACGACCATGTCGGGCCGCATGGAGCCCTCGGTGACCTGCTCGTCGAAGTCGCAGTGGCGCTGCATGCCGGCGATCTCGGCGACCCTGCGGAGCTGCAGCTCGCCCCACCGGCCGCGCGCCTCGGGCCGCTGCAGGGCCCTGACCAGGGCGGTGGTCTGGGAGCGGAGCTGCTCGTGGCTCTGCCGGACGAACTCCATCTGCTTGACCAGCTCGGCCCGCGCCGCCCGCTGGCCCGACTCGGTGTCGCGAAGCTGCGCCTCGACCCGGGCGAGCGCGTCCTTCAGCGGCTCCACCAGGTGCTCGACGGCCTGCCTGCGCTGCTCCAGGTCGCCGGTGGCCTCGGCGCGGCTGGCCGCCAGCCTGGTCTCGGCCAGCTCCAGGAAACGTACGTTGTTGACGTCGAGCGCGCGCGTGGACAGGGCCTGGAAGCGCTCGGTGAGCTGCTCCTCGACGTAGACCAGCTTCTCGGCGGACGACCTGGCACGCGCGTCGGCCTCCGCCACCCGCACCGCCGCCCGCGTCCTGGCCACGAGGAACCCGATGACCAGCCCGACGGCGAGACCTATGAGAAGCGAGACGACGTCCACTCCATCGATGATTGCAGGACTTCGGGGCGCGGCTCTTCCCGACACGCTTGGGCGTTCCGCTTGTGCGGCATATGCGCTGTCACTCAGAGTACTGGGATGGACACGCTACCGAAGCTGGCCGCCGCCGGCGCCGCCGTGGCGGTCGCCCTGGTCGCGCTGGCCGGCGCCGTCATAGCCGGGTCAGGGGACGGGTCCGGAGCCGGGGCCGGGGTCCGGCCGGTGCTGCGCTGGTCGCCCGGCGCGTGCGTCACGGGCGGCTACGCGCTGATCGAGTGCAACGACGGGGAGTCCGAGGTGGTGGGGCTGGCCCCCGACCCGCCGGGGCCCGGCGACTGCCCGCTGGACACCGACGCCGTCCTGCGGGTCGGCGGGGGCCGTACGGCCTGCGTACGCAACTTCCTGGACCCGCACCCCGGCGCCCCCGGAGGAGGCGGCGGCCTGCTCAGGCCGGGCGACTGCGTCACGCTCGACGGCCGCGAACGGGCCTGCGCCCGGCCCGGCTGGTACGGCAGGGCGGTCGCGATCGTCCCGGCCGCCACCGGATGCCCCGCAGGCACCCTGGACACCCTCGACGGCGACTCCCACGTGATCTGCCTGGGCCGGGGCGGCCAGGTGCTCGACCGGGGCGCGTGCGTCGCCGAGCCCGCCACCGACGTGATCGCCAGGTCCGCCGTCACCAGGGTGCCCTGCGACTCCCCGCACGCCTGGGCCAGGGTGCTGTCGTTCGAGGCCGCGCCCGGGGACTGCCCGCCGAGCTCGCGCCGCTACCTGCGCGCCGACGGTGGCTACCGTCCGGTGACCTGTCTGTACGTGCTCAGCAAGTAAACTCGCTCTCCGTGAGTCTCTCGATTGGCATCGTCGGCCTGCCCAATGTCGGTAAGTCCACGCTCTTCAACGCGCTGACCAAGACCGGCAACGCGCTCGCGGCGAACTACCCGTTCGCCACCATCGAGCCCAACGTGGGCATCGTCGGCGTGCCCGACGACCGGCTCCCCGTGCTGGCCGAGATCTTCGGCTCGGCCCGCATCCTGCCCGCCAAGGTCGAGTTCGTCGACATCGCGGGCCTGGTCAAGGGCGCTTCGGAGGGGCAGGGCAGGGGCAACCAGTTCCTCGCCAACATCCGCGACACCGACGCGATCTGCCAGGTGATCCGGGTCTTCGGCGATCCCGACGTCACCCACGTGGACGGCGAGATCTCCCCCAAGCGCGACATCGAGACCATCAACACCGAGCTGATCATGGCCGACCTGCAGACGGTCGAGAAGGCCATCCCGCGCCTGCAGAAGGAGGCGCGCAACAACAAGGACAAGAAGGCCGCGCTGGAGGCCACAGAGGCCGCGCTGGCCGTCCTGGAGACCGGCAAGACCATCTTCGAGAGCGGCCTCGACCGCGACGAGCTGCGCGAGCTCCACCTGCTGACGGCCAAGCCGTTCCTGTACGTGTTCAACCTCGACGCCGACGAGCTGATCGACTCGGCGCTCAGGGAGCAGCTGTCCACGCTGGTCGCCCCGGCCGAGGCGGTCTTCCTCGACGCCAAGATCGAGTCGGAGCTGGTCGAGCTCGACGAGGACGAGGCGCTGGAGCTGCTGCAGTCGGTCGGGCAGGAGGAGTCGGGCCTGCGCCAGCTCGCCAGGGTCGGCTTCGAGACGCTGGGCCTGCAGACCTACCTGACGGCCGGGCCGAAGGAGACCAGGGCCTGGACGATCCGGAAGGGCGCCACGGCGCCCGAGGCGGCCGGCGTGATCCACACCGACTTCCAGCGCGGCTTCATCAAGGCCGAGGTCGTCTCCTTCGAGGAGCTGGTCGAGGCCGGTTCCATCGCCAACGCCCGCTCGGCCGGCAAGGCCCGCGTCGAGGGCAAGGACTACGTCATGCGCGACGGGGACGTGGTGGAGTTCCGCTTCAACGTCTGAGCAGGCGTTCGCGGCAAGTGGGGCGCGGCCGGAGCTTTTTCGGCCGCGCGCTCCCGTTCCCCTCTCAGCCGGCGTGGACGAGCTGCTGGTCCCACGTGCCGCCGCGGCAGATGGCCATGCCCTCGCCGACCGGCGTGACGGTGCCGCCGTCGTCGGTGCACTCGCCGGCGGTCACCCAGGCGGGCGCGGCGAGGGCGGGAGAGACTGCGGCGAGGGCGTACGCGGTGAGCAGAGCGGCGGGCGCGAGAGCCGCGGCGATTCGTCGCATGTCCTGTGTCCAATCACGTAGAGCGAACCTTCGCTACGGTAGGTTACCGACGGCGACCGGCGGCGAAGCACCCTTAGAGGTCTGATTCCCGGGGACGACTGGACGTTTGTTCCGGGGACAACTGATGCGTCAACCACTTTGGGCCCCCGCGCGTCGAATCGTCACGGCGTTCACGCTGACTCGGGAGGCCCTCATGATCCGTCGCATCATCCGGAAACGACGCCCGGCGCCCACGCTCGCCGGCATCAGCCTCGAGGAGGAGCTCGCCCTCATCAGGGTCGAGCTCATGTACGGCCTGCGCGTCAACCGCGAGGCGTACCTCCGCAGGAAGGTCGACGAGCGGAACGAGATGGCGACGCGGATGCGGGAGCGCGAGCCCGCCGAGATGCTGGCCGATCTGCGCGGCTCGCTGGAGCGGGCGGTCCGGCCCACGGTCGTCGATCTGCACAGCAGGCGCCAGGCGCGCTCCTCCCAGGACCCGGAGCCGGCCTGACCTGGACCCCCTCTGCTCGCGATCCATGCCGAATCCGCAGGTCGCGACAGTCCATGCCTGTTTTGGACAGGAATCCATGGCCGTCCCGCTATGCGATTTTAGGCGTCTGGCCTGGTCAGAAGCCGATTCCACCGGGAATTGACAGGAATCGGCACTGTGGCCTGTCATGCGGGCCCGGTTTGCCGTCAGGACGGTCATGCCGCAGCATGGGCGTGGCTTTCCTGGAACAATGGCGGAGACCGGATAGGGTGACTACTTCACCGCGGATGATGGGGATCGGCAACGGACGACACCGCGCCAGCCGGGGGGATCGGCGCGAGCGGAGGCGTGATGGCTCGTAGGTCTACCGTCCAGCACGATCCTCGGATCGCTGACGGGCCCGGGCTTTCCGCAACCCTGGACACGGCTGACTTCGACGCGCCGCCGCCCCGCCGGCCGCGGCGCGGCGGCTGGTCGGGTGGCGGCGGACGGTGGCTGGTGTGGACCGGCCGCATCATTCTCTGGGCGCTTATTGTGGTTATCGTGGTGAATGGGATTCGTGCCCCATTTGAGCGGTTTACCCAGCAAGAGCCTGCAATGTCCAATGGCGCCGTGCAGGCGGACAAGGGGTTCCCCGCAGACCGCGGCATGGCTTTCGCCGCGCAGTTCGCCGGGGTCTATCTCAATTTCAACCCGGAAGACGCGGCCAGCAGGTCGAACAAACTGGCGGCGTTCCTGGCCGAGGGCATGGATCCGCAGCTGGGCTGGGACGGCTACGGCCAGATGGCGGCCGTCGCGATCCAGCCGTACGACATCGAGCCGACCGACGACCACAACGCCGTGGTGCGCGTGGCGTTCCAGTCGGGTCCGCGCAGGATGATGCTCTCGGTGCCGATCTACTACGCCGGCGACGCCGGCGGGCGCTTCGTCGTGGCGGGCAGCCCGGCGATCCTGCCCGCGCCGCCCCCGGCCGACCTCCCCCAGGTCGCCCGGCCGGAGACGGACGACGCGGCCGCGGCCGAGCTCAAACCACAGCTGGAGGGCTTCTTCAAGGACTACGCGTCCGGCGACGCCGCCGGGCTGCAGCGCTATGTCGCCGCGGGCAAGAGCCTGCCCAGCTTCGGCGGCGCGTTCGCCTTCTCACAGCTCAAGGAAGTCGTGGTGCCTGTGGGGGGTGCCACCCGAGAGATCCAGGCGGTCGTGGTGTGGGCCGTGCGGAACGGCGACGCCGCGCCCACTCCCAGCACCACCGACCCCACGGCGGTCGGCGGCACGCTGGAGCAGGTCTACCGCCTGACCGTCGAAAAGCAGGGCGACAAGTGGTTCGTCGCCGACATCCGCGGCGCCGGCCGGGTCGTTGGATAGAAGCACGGCCGCGCTGCTGATCGGTACCCCCCGGGAGGACGAGAAGTGACCTTGAAGACCATAGTGTTCACCTTGATCGAAATGACGCCGACACCGACGTCGACCGGCATTGACACCGGAGGGCTCGCCGACTTCCTGCGCGCGTTCTTCGCCCCGTTGTTCCTCGTCGTCGTCTCCGTGGTCGCGCTCTTCTTCCTCTTCACCCGCGAGATCACGCGGTTCGTGCAGTTCCTGATCCTGGCCGTGGCCATCGGAGTGATCTTCTACGTTCCCAACATCATCGAGGTGACGGCGAAGGCGATCGCGGGCGCACTGGGCATCAGGTAAGGGTTGAGACCGCTCCGCGGCGGTCATGTACGAGCGGGTGGAGAGGAGGACCGCGTGGACCTGCCCACGTACACGAACATCTGGCGGATAGAGAAGCGGCTCTACAAGCTGTACGACCTACGGCTGCCGATGCCGCTGCCGATCGTCTGGATCGGCGTTTTCGTCGGGGTGTTCGTCCCGTGGTCGCTCCTGCTGGTCCTGGTGGGCGTGCCGGTGGAGATGCCCTGGCACGTGCTGTTCCTGGTGCCGCCGGGCATCGTGACGTGGTTGTCCACCCGTCCCGTCATCGAGGGCAAGCGGCTGACCGAACTGCTGGAATCCCATCTCCGCTACCTGGGCCAGCCGAAGGCGTGGTACCGCCTGGCGCCCACGTCGGAGCCCGAGGCCGTCACGTTCTCCGGCCGCGTCTGGCGCACGACGCCGGCGCGGGCCAAGTCGAAGGCGCCGCGCAAGGCCCGCCGGCAGCAGCGCGGGCGCGAGGGGCAGCGGATCACCGGGCCCCGGCAGGTGCGTCCCGCCGTCGCCGCCGCGGCGGCCGCGGCATCGCAGGCGCCCGTGGCGGAGCCGCCCGCCCGTACGGGCTGGGGCGCCCGGCGCGGCGCAGCGCCCGCTCTCAGAGCCCGGACCCGGCATCAGGCCGCCGGATCCCCGGCGGGGCCGGTACGGCGCGAGGAGGGGCTCTCAGGGGCTCCTGGGCGGCGTCGGGAGCAGCCGGTGGCGCTCCACGACGAGCCGACCGGCACGGTGACTCCGCCGGTGCCGGCATCCGCGTCGGCCCCGGGATCGGCGACGGCCGAACGCGAGCCTGCCGTGCGCGACAGGGAGACCGTGCGGCCGGTCGACGCGGGCCATGAGGCAGTCGTACGGGAGGCGATCGGCGGCCGTGCACTGCCCGCCCGCGATCCGGCCGACCGTTCGGCCGCCGGCCGCGAGGTGGCCGACCGTTCGGAGGCGGATCGCGAGGCGGGCGGTCGGGCGCGCGCGGGCCGGGAGGCCGCTGCCGGGGCGCAGGGCGCGCCGGAGGTCGGGACCGCGCATGGGGAGATGAGCGCCGAGGCTCTGGCCGCGCGTGAGGCGAGCGTGCCGATCAGGACGACCGAGAGCCGCAAGCCCGCCGCGGGCAAGCCCATCGACACCGAGGCGCTGCGGCGGTTGCGGCGGCTCGCGGCGAGTGCCGACGCCCCGGCCGGTACGGCTGGGCGGGCCGAGGGTGGCGTGCGCAGGGAAGGGGAGCGGCCCCAGGACGAGGTCGCCCGGGACCAGCACAGGAAGGGGCAGCCGCCGAGGCTCGCCCCCGGGCTGGTGCTGTCGGGCGCGCAGCGGGTCTGGCCGCCGCTCAACCCGGACGCCAAGCCCCTGCCCCGTCCCGGGACCCGCCGAAACCAGACCCCCGAGGACGTTCCGGGGAACGGGCGCCCACCGGGAGACGCTCAGGCGGGGGCTGCGAGCCGCACGCCGGGCGCCTCGGGTGACGACCCGCAGGACGTCGTGCAGCAGGCGCCCGCTGCGGCGGGGGGTGAGGTGACCGACGCCGCTCTGGGGCCGGAACCGGCGACGAGTGCCGGCTCCGCCCCGACAGTGGGCAGCGGTAGCACCACGACAGCGGGCGATGGCGGTGCTGCGGGCGACGGCAGTGCTGCGGCGGCGGGCGACGGCGGTGCTGCGGGCGCTGGTAGCGCGACGGCGGCGGGAGATCGCGATGCGTCTGCGCATGATCGTGCGGTGCCTGACGAGTCGGCCGATGCGCCGGCTGAGGCGCAGGTGCCTCCGGCCGTGAGCGAGCGGCGAGCGACCCCCGCTGTGCCCGAGCGGGGAGCGTCTCCGACCGGTGACGACCGCGAGGCGCCTGGGCGCGCAGGTGGGCGCGAGGCAACTCCGGCCGTGGAGAAGCGCGAGGCAACTCCAGAAGTGGAGAAGCGCGAGACGACCCCGGCCGTGGGGAAGCGTGGGGCGACCCCGGCTGGGCGGGGGCGCGGGGTGCCGTCGGTGGGGAGCGGGCGGGCGGGTGACCGTGGTGAAGGGCGGGAGGCGCCGAAGCTCGAGGTGGCGGCCGAGGGGGTCGGCCGGCCGCTGAACGAGCCGGATGACCCCGGGGAGATCGTCACGCCGGTTCCGGTCCCCAGGCCCGGGGAAGGGCGGGTGCGGAGGGTCGAGTCCGTCGTCGGGCGGGACTCCGGCGGGTGGCGGCGTATCGCGCAGGTCGTCGTCGGCGGTGGCGGGGTGCGTACCGACGGGTCCGAGATCGACGAGGCCAGGGCCCGGGGCGTGTTCAGCGGCGGTCGCCGGGTCGTCGTGCTGGGGTGCACCGGCGGCGCCGGTCAGAGCACCACGGCGCTCATGCTCGGCCACACCTTCGCCCAATACCGTGACGACAGGGTCGTGGCCGTCGACGCCAACACCGGCGGCGGCACCCTGACCAGCAAGATCCAGCCGGAGACCCCCGAGACCCTGACCTCGTTGCTGTCGGGGCTCGACCGGGTCAGCGGCTATCTCACGATGCGGGGGTACACCACGCGGACCGCCTCGGGGCTCGAGGTGATCAGCGCGGACACCGACGCGGGCGCCGAGCAGCGCCTGGCGGACCGGTCCTTCTTCTCCGACCACCGGCTCGGCGAATCCATGCGCCTGCTCGACCGCCACTACAAGCTGGCCGTCATCGACCCGGCCGCCGCCCTGGCGGCCCGGTTGCTGCCGTACGCGGACCAGCTCGTCCTGGTGGTCCCGGCGAGCGAGGAGGCATCGGAGGCGGTGGCGATGACGTACGAGTGGCTCGACGGGCACGGCTGCGCGGAGCTGCGCAGGCGGGCGGTGATGGTGGTCAACGGCGTCAGCAGGCGCTCCATGACCGACGTCGAGCAGGCGGAGTCGGTGGCCAGAGGCAGGTGCCGGGCCATCGTCAGGGTCCCCTGGGAGGACGACCTGGCGCCCGGCGGCGCGGAGGTCGTCGATCCCGGGCAGTTGCGCGCGGCCGGGCGGCGGGCCTACCTCGCCCTCGCCGGTGTCGTGGTCGCGGGCTTCGCGGCACAGACCGTACGACCGAGCGAAGAGGAGTTGGCGAGTGACCCCCCGGGCACGAGAATCGGTGAGCGATAAGTGAACAAGCGAGCAGGTCTGGCCCGTTCATGCGCCGAGGGGGCGGCATGAGCAGGGCGTCTCGAGCGCGCCAGCGCCTCGCGGTCCGCTACTTCGACGACCGCATCCTGCTCACGGACACCTGCGCATGGGCGTATTTCCGGCTCCCGACGGTCAGCTACGAGTTCGTCACGCCTGAGGAGCGCGAGGCGCTGGCCACCAACATCACGATCGCGCTGGCCGCGATCAGGATGCCCGACGCCGAGGTCCACCTGAGGGTCGCGCACCGCACGTACCCCGCGGCGGAGTGGGCCATGGCGCTGAACGCCACGTCCGACGAGGGGCCTGGCTGGCGCGACTACCTGGAGGAGATGTACCGGCACGTCTGGGCCAAGGACTTCTGGTCCAAGGAGGTCTACCTCGGCGTGCGGCTCGGCCCGCGCGGCAAGCAGCTCGGCAGCGGCGTGCTCTCCCAGCTCTTCGGCTTCTACCAGAAGACGGAGAAGGCGCTGGGGATGGAGGACGACCACGTACCCGACAGCGAGATCGGGCGATGGACCGAGCAGGCGGAACGCCTCGGGCGAGCGCTCGCATCGAGCGCTCTCTACGCCCGTCACGCCACCTCCGTCGAGGTGGCGTGGTTGTTCCAGCACTCGGCCGCGGGCGCGCTCGGCGACCCGCCGAGGTCGGCGAGCCCGAGGCGGCGCTGGGGCAGGGGAGAGATCGAGTCGCTGGTCGAGGGTGAGATCCACAACGGCAGGTCGTTGTTGCGGATCGTGCAGCCGCAGGGCGACTCGTACGTGGCCCACCTGTCGTTCGCGCGCTTCCCCGACCTGATGCCGTTCCCCGACGGCGAGCCGTGGCTGCACTTCGCGGACCAGCTGCCGTTCCCGGTGGAGGTCTCCTCGCGCATGCGGCTGATCCCGCCGGTCAAGGCGTCGAAGGACGTGGCGCGCAAGCTGGCGCACGCCCGCGACATGGATCACCACATCCGCGAGGCCGGGGCGGAGGCGCCGCTGGCGCTGGCCGAGCAGATCGACGCGGCCCGGATGCTGGAGCACGGCATCACGAAGGAGCGGCTGCCCTTCGTGTACGGCTGGCACCGCCTGATCGTGTCGGCCCCGACGGAGGAGATCTGCGTGCAGCGGGTGGAGGCCGTGGTCGAGCACTACCGCGACATGGGCATCGACGTGGTCAACTCGACCGGCGACCAGTTCTCGCTGTTCTGCGAGGCGCTGCCGGGCGAGAAGGTACGCGTCAACGCCTACGCCCAGCGCCAGCCCCTGCGGACGATCGCCGGCGGCATGGCCACGGCCACCGTCGACCTCGGCGACCGGCTGGGCGACGGCAGCGAGGGCTGGCTCGGCCCGTACATCGGTGAGACCGTCGGCAGGGCCCGCAGCATCGTGCACTTCGACCCGCTGGTGGCGGCCACCCGCAACCGGCCGACCGCCATCGCGATCACCGGCGAGCCGGGCGGCGGCAAGACCACGCTCGCGCTGCTGATGATCTACCAGATGGCGCTGCGCGGCGTGACCGTCGCGGTGATCGACCCGAAGGGCGACGCGGAGTCGCTGGTGCAGCTGCTGGAGAAGCGGGGGCGCCGGGCGCGGGTCATCCCGCTCGGCTCGGCCGCTCCCGGGCTGCTGGACCCGTTCTCGTTCGGCGACGACATCGCGGCCAAGAAGACCATGGCCACCGAGACGCTCCGCCTGCTGCTGCCCCGCATGTCGGAGGAGCGCGAGTCGGCGATGATCCAGGCGGTGGCGGCCGTGTCGAACGGCGCGGACCCCTCGCTCGGCAAGGTCGTGGACTTCCTGGAGCAGTCCGAGGACCCCGCGTCGAAGAACCTGGGCGCGGTGCTGCGCTCGATGTCGGAGATGCGCCTGGCCCGGCTCTGCTTCGACCCTTCCGGCGGCGACCAGATCGACAGCGAGGGCTGGACGACGGTGTTCACGCTGGGCGGCCTGACGCTGCCCGACGTGGCCACGACCAGGGAGGACTACTCCTACGAGCAGCGGCTGTCGGTGGCGCTGCTCTACCTGGTGTCCCAGTTCGCGCGCAGGCTGATGAACGGCCTCGACCGGCGCGCCCCCAAGGCGATCTTCCTGGACGAGGCGTGGGCGATCACCTCCACGCCCGAGGGCGCCAAGCTGGTGCCGGAGGTCAGCCGGATGGGCCGCTCCCGCAACACCGCTCTGGTGCTGGTCTCGCAGAACGCGGGCGACCTGCTGAACGAGCAGGTGACCAACTGCCTGTCGTCCGTCTTCGCGTTCAGGTCCACGGAACGGGTGGAAGTGGACCACGTCATGTCCCTGCTCGGGGTGGAGCCGTCGGAAGAGCACAAGGCCGTGCTGCGCTCGCTGGGCAACGGCGAATGCGTATTCCGCGATCTGGATGGCAGGGCGGGCCGGATCGGAGTAGACCTGGTCTCCGAGGAACTTCTCCGCTGGCTCGACACGAACCCGACACACGACAAACCCGACGGCGCCGGGCATGATGATCTTCAAGGGGGCGTGGGCAGAGCGCAGGAGGTACGGTCATGAAGATCCGGCTATCCCGACGACTCGCGCTGGTTCTCGCGCTCGTCACCGGCGTCCTGGTGGTGCCGCTCGTGCTGGGAGCGGTGTCCACGCCGGTCGCCGCGGCCCCCTGTGACCTGTCGGGCCCCCTGTCGCCCGAGATGGTCGGCAGCGGCGTCGACGGCCTCATCCAGGCACCGGCCACGGCGGCCGCCCCGCAGGCCCCGGCCACCAACTACGGCCAGTTCGGCATGAGCGGCCAGTTCTGGCACACGCACGAGCTGACCTGCTCCGACTACGTGGCCGTGCTCGGCAACATGTGGGCCAACGGCATCTTCACCGCGGCCAAGGCGGTCGACCGGCTGACGATCACCACGTACCAGGCGGCGGCGACGGAAGGACCGCTCCAGTCCATCAAGGACGTCGTCGACGACATCATCACGAACCTGTCCAACGCCATGTACTGGCCCTACCTCCGCCCCATCGTCATCCTGGGCGCGATCTGGCTGGCCTGGTACGGGCTGATCCGCAAGCGGGCCACCACGACCGCCGAGGGCGTGATCTGGATGGTCCTGGCGGTCACCGTGGCGGTCTGGTTCTTCAGCCGTCCCGGCGACTTCACCGGCCTGGGCAAGGTCATCACCGACAAGACCGGCGAGGTCGTCAACTCGGCCTTCTCCGGCCTGCCCGGCGCCGGCGGTGCCTCCTGCCTGCCGCCGCCCGGCGAGGCCAACCCGCAGGTCAAGGCGGGCGGCTACGGCCAGACCGGCACGCCGGGGGTCGACCAGAACGCCGACGCCCTGTGGTCCACGCTGGTCTGCAAGCCGTGGCTGGTGGGCCAGTTCGGCACCGCCGACCCCGCGCAGCCCATCGTCCGCGACTGGGGCCGCAAGGTGCTGGAGTGGCAGTCGGTGCCACAGGTCGTGGCCGGGCAGCCGGCTCCCGACGTGGGGGCCCGCCAGTCCGAGTACGCCGCGCTGGCCGACAAGCTCAGGAACGACCCCCGCTACGCCACCTTCTCCGGCAGAGACTGGTCCAACCGGCTCGGCGTGGCCGTCGGCGCGTTCATCGCCGCGCTGGTGGCCGGGACGCTCATCTTCCTGGTGGCGGTGTCGCTGCTGGTGCTGAAGGTGGGCTTCCTGCTGCTGCTCATCCTCGGGCCGATCTTCCTGCTGATCGGCGTGCATCCGGGTAGCGGGCGGATCGTCGCCATGCGCTGGGTGGAGATGCTCATCGGCACGCTGCTGAGACAGGCCGTGCTGACGATCGTGCTGAGCGTCCTGGTGTACGGGTACGCGCTCATCATCTCCACGGCGATGCCATGGGGCATGCAGGTGCTGTTCATGGCCCTGCTGACGATCGCGGTGTTCTTCTACCGGCGCCCGTTCCAGCACCTGTTCGCCTCGATGAGCGGCCACACGGTCGCCACGCGGATGCTCGGCGAGGCCGCGAGTTCGTCGGTGCTGGAGCGGTCGGCGGGCGCGCTGCCGCCGGTCGCCTCGGCCCGGATCGGCCGCTGGGGCCTGCGCAAGGCCGAGCCGCTCATCAGGGCGGCCGGCGCGGCCAACCCGGCGGGAGCGGCGGCCACGGCGGCGGCGAGCGGGCAGGTACGCGTGCGCGGCGAGGAGGGCGAGGGCGCCGCATCCGGTGCCCGGCTCCCGGCCACGGCCGCGCCCCTCGACACCGACCAGCAGGGCGGCAAGGCGGCCGGCCGGGCTCCGCTCGAACCGCGCAGGGGCACCGCGCCCCCGCTCAACCTGGGCGCGCCCACCCGCACCAGGGGTGCCGCGGCGGGAGGCCCCAGGACCGGCGGCTCGGGCGCCGCGGCGGGCGCGGGCGGTTCCGGTGGCTCGGGCGGCGGCTCGGGCGGTGGCTGGTTCGGCGGCGCGTCCGGTGGCGGCTGGGCCCGGCGTGGTGGTTCGGGGGGCGGCTCGGGCGGTGGCTCGCGCACCCCGGCCTCCAACGGTTCGCGCGGCTCGCGCTTCGGCGGCTCGGGCGGCGGCTCTGGTGGCGGCTCGCGTACCGGCGGGACGCGCTCGCGCGGCTCGGGCGGCGGGCTGTTCGGCGGCGGATCGGGCGGATCGGGCGGATCCGGCGGCTCCAGGGGGTCGAACGGCTCGCGTGGCTCCGGCGGCGGCCTGTTCGGCGGCTCGTCCCGCTCGGGCGGCGGCGGGTCCCGGTCCGGCGGCGGCACCTCGTCCGGCCCCCGGATCTTCGGCTCCGACGAGCCGTCCTCCCGCACCTCGGAGGCGCCGCCGCTCTGGCTGCGCAGCAGCGGCAACGGCGGCGGCTCCGGAGGCGACAGCCCTTCGGTGCCCTTCTGGCTCAAGCCGAACAACCCGGACAAGGACTGATACATGGCGCAGCCAGGTGACAGGCGGGGGGTGGCCTTCGCCGCCATCGTCGTGGTCATCGCCGCGGTCGGCATCTACCTGACCATGTGGCCGGACTCGTCCGACCAGGCCGAGCCCGAGCCGCAGGCGATCCGGACCACCGCCTCCGCCATCGCGTCGAGCACACCGCTGGCGACCGCGAGCGCGGCGCCGTTCGACGTCTACTCCTACCTGCCGATGCAGAAGGAGCAGCTCGCCGCGGCGGCGGACCTGGCCGAACGGTTCACCGCCGCGTACGGCACCTTCCGCTACGACGAGGACCCCGCGGCGTACGCGGGCCGGCTGAAGGTGTTCGCGACGCCCGAGCTCGGCAACGAGCTGACCAGGACGATGACCTCGGCGGGCACCGTCGAGCAGAACCGCAACGACCAGATCGTCTCCACGGCCACGGCCAGGCTGAAGGAGATCAGGCAGATCGAGAAGTCCTCCGTCGTCTTCCTGATCGCCGGGACCAGGCAGGTCACCGCCAGGAGCGGCAACAAGCAGGTCACCGAGGAGTACGCGGTCACCGTCAGCCAGGTCGTGTCCGACTGGCGGATCTACGACATCAGGCCGTCCACCGAAGGTCAGGAGGGAGACCCCCTCGGGTGAAACTCTCACGAGCGCGCCTAGCCCTGGTGATCGGCCTCGCCGGGATGTTGCTCCTGGTGGCGGTCATCGTGTCACCGCTGTTGCTGATGTCCATGCCGTCCTTTCTGAGCAACGGCGGCACCACCGTCGACTGCCAGGACACGGCCCAGGTGGAGGAGGCCTCCGACTCCGCCGCGTCCGACATCCCCGCCGAATACCTGGACCTGTACAAGGAGCACGGCAAGAAGATCGGCGTCCAGTGGAACATCCTGGCCGCCGTGGGCAAGCGCGAGACCGACCACGGCCGGTCCGACCTGCCGGGCGTCAAGAGCGGCACCAACTACGCGGGCGCGGCCGGGCCGATGCAGTTCCTGATCTCCACGTGGGGCGGCAAGGCCAGGATCCCGATGTCGTCCACGTACAACGGGTACGCCTCCGACGGTGACGGTGACGGCGTGGGCGACGTCTACAACCCGGCCGACGCCATCCTGGGCGCCGCCAGGATGCTCAAGCGCAACGGCGCCCCCGAGAACGTGCGGCAGGCGCTGTTCGTCTACAACCGGGCCTGGTGGTACGTCGACCAGGTCGAGGAGATCGCCAGGAAATACGCCAAGTCCGGCGCGGTGAAGGTGCCGCCGCAGGCGTCGGAGGACTGCGACGAGCCGCTGGTCGAGGCGGCCCCCAACGACGTCGTGGCCAAGATCCTGGAGTTCGCGCTGGCGCAGCGTGGCAAGCCGTACCTGTGGGGTGGCACGGGGCCCGACTCGTTCGACTGCTCGGGGGTCATCTTCGCGGCCTACCGGGCGGCGGGGCTGTCGATCCCGCGTACGACGTTCGGGCAGTGGCCGTTCGGGGTGAAGGTGTTAGCGGGCCAGGAGCAGCCGGGTGACCTGGTGTTCTTCAACTCCGGCCCGGGCACCTCCGCGAACAACCCCGGCCACGTGGGGCTGGTGGTCTCCAAGGGCAAGATGCTGGAAGCGCGGTGCCGGCTGTGCGGGCCGATCAAGGTCACGAGCTACCAGGCGCGTACCAACCGCGTGGGCTTCACCCGTCCCCTGCAGAACCCCGACGTGCTCGAACAACTCAAGAAGCTGCAGAATCCTGCCCTATGAGCTCAATGAATCCGGTCGTGGTCGTGGCCGCGGTGATCGTCGCCCCTGGTGGCCGGGTGCTCGCCGCCCAGCGCGCCCAGCCCGCCGCGCTGGCGGGCGGCTGGGAGTTCCCCGGCGGCAAGGTGGATCCCGGGGAGAGCGAGGAGGCGGCGCTCGTCCGGGAGTGCCGCGAGGAGCTCGGCGTGGAGATCGCCGTGGGCGAACGCGTGGGCGAGGACTGGCCGCTGGCCGAGGGGTACGTCATGCGCGTCTGGCTCTGCTCCCTGGCCTCGGGCACCCCGCAGGCCAAGGAGCACCTGGCGCTGCGCTGGCTCGGCCCCGGCGACTACTTCGACGTCGACTGGCTGGGAGCCGACCTGCCCATCATGAAGACCGTGGAGAATCTGCTCCAACGGGATTAGGACATCCCTCTCTGTGACACAATGGTTACTAGGCGTAATTTGTCGCGGCGGGGGAGTTGGAGTGATGCGGCGTGGCTGGATCGTCGCCGGGACGTTGGTCGTGGTGGCGGTGCCGTCCGTGCCCGTGGCGGCGGCCGGGGTGTCGCTGGTCCTCGAGCGGGTGAACGGGGCCGACAGTGTGGGGAAGTGGGTCAGGACCGGGGACGTGCAGCGGTTCCGGGTGCGGCTGAACGGGATGGCCAGCGGCGCCAGGGTGGCGGTGGCGGCCGATCCGGTGGAGGCGTTGTCGGAGGTGTCCTGCCTGCCGTCGGCGGGGCCGAGTCCGTCGGCGAGCGGTGCGCCCGCGAGGGACGCCGTGGCGCCGCCTTCCGACGCGGGTGCGGCGATGGCGAGGGCTTCGAGCCCGGGTGCCGTCGCGGCCGGGGCGCTGGCCGTGCGGGCGCTGGCCGCCGCAAAGGGCTCGGCTGCGGCCGGCACGGCTCCGATTGGCCCGGCTCCGATTGGCCCGGCTCCGATTGGCACGGTTTCGACCGGCACGGTTCCGGCCGGGGCGGTGCTGCCGGGGGCGCGGGTGTGCGCGCTCGGGGAGGTCGCCGGTGAGCGGGCCGTGGACGTCACGCTGAAGGCGCCTGCTGGGGCTCGGGAGGTGGTGCTCGCGGCGGTGGCCAGGATGCGGGGCACCGGGGGCGAGGGGCCGACGACCATGAGCCGGACCACCGCCGTACGGGTCAGGCAGGCGATCACGGGGGACGCGGCGACGTTCAGCGGCCCGGCGCGACTCCTGCGGCCCGCCGAGCGGACGAAGAGCCGGGCTGCGGATGTGAAGAGCCCAGTGGTGGATGCGGAAGGCTCAGCGGAGGTCGTGGGGACCCGGGCTGAGGGTGCGCGGAGCCGGGGCGAGGCCGGTAAGAGCGGGAAGAGCCGGGCCGAGGCTGCGGAGAGCCGGGCCGAGACGACGGAGAGCCGGGACAAGGCGGAGGAGCGGCAGTCGGTGGCTGAGGCTCCCGCTGCAGAGGTGACGCTGCCGGAGGTCGTGCCGCAGGTCCTCGCCGGCGCCACTCCGAGCACCGCTGCCAGTACGGCGGCGCCGCAGGCCACGCAGGCCCCGCTCGCCCTGCCCAGCGCCACCGGGGTCGCGTCGAGCGGGCCCACGCCGGCGCCCGGAGGGCCCGTGGTCGCGTCGCCGGGGCCGGTTGCCTCGTTCCAAGCCGGCGCGGCGGGTGGGGAGGCGCCGCTTCCGTGGGAGGTGGCCGTGTCCGCGAGGGCTGTTCACCCTGTCGGATGGGTCAGCCCCATCGATGGCCCGAGGGCGTTGCCCATGGTCGCCGGGAGCATCGGCGTGCTGATGGGGAGCCTGTGGCTGGTTGTCACGGTACAACGGCGCCGTAACCGTAGAAAGGTGTTGTAATTCCGTCTTTACTGTTACTTTTACCCGGCTAGTATTCCCTTGACCTTGGTTCCGGGACTTCGCGGAGGGCACCGGTGGCACGCACGCGAGCGACAGCCGTGTCCGCTATCGTCCTGGCGCTCGGACTGGCGGGCGCCGGAGCGACGCCGTTCATCGTGCAGAGCGCGAGCGCCTCCGTGGCGTTCGACCCGCCCGTCGAACCCTGTGACGTCGAGGTGGAGTGCGAGACCACGCCGCAGACCACCATCACGGTCACCACCACCTTAGGGTCGCCGTCGCCCGAACCGGAGGACGGACAGCCGGAGACGACCGTCACCAAGACCGTCACCGCGACCCCGACCAAGACCTCGAAGGCGCCGACCCCGACGAAGACCACCTCGGCCCCCGCGAGCGTCCCGCAGACCACCCCCACGCAGAACCCGCAGCCCCTGCCCACGCAGAGCGCCGAGGTTCCGCCGGCGACACCCGTCACCTCGCCCACGACCGAGGCGTCCGTCGAGATGCCGACCATCGCGCCCGAGACGACCACCACCCCGCCGCCGAGCCAGACGGAGTCCGCCTCCTCCGACGAGGTGCCGCTGGAGCTGCGTAACGCGGCGCCGGAGTTCGACCAGCGCACGCTGACGCAGAAGCTCAGCATCCCCGCGCTGGTGCTGGTCCTGCTCGCGCTCTTCGCCGTCCTCATCTTCGAGGGGCGGCTGCGCCGGATGGCCCACGCCGCGGCCGTGCGGAAGGCGGGTCCGCACGCGGGCCGGCCGGACGTGCCTCCGGGTGGCGGATATCCGGCGGGGCCCGGTTACGCCACGGCGGCATTCCCGGCTCCCGGCTATCCGGGCGGCACGGCGTACGCGCCCATCATCAGCTTCGTGCCGGTGCAGACCTACCCGGGCGGCCCGCCCCAGTACGGCTACCAGGACCCGAACCACCCGTACCCGCCCCAGGGGTACGTGCAGGAGCCGTACCCGCCCGCGGAGCCCCCTCAGGAGCCCGTGGTGCTGCACCCCGACGAGTTCGACTCCTACAGCGAGCCGCCCAGGTCCCGCGAGCGCGACCCGTTCGAGCCGCTGATCCCGGCGGCGGAGCCCCCGACGGACATCCCGCCGGGCGGCGCTGGCCCGTACGACGGCGACGTGGAGCAGCCGCTCGGCCCGGCCTCGGCCGCCGAGGCGGGCGACTCGGAGCCGTGGCAGCAGCGGCCGGGCTCGCTGTTCGAGCCGGCGGCATCCAGGGACTCCGAGCATGGGCCCGAGGGTCCGCCGGACGGCTACGAGCCGCCGCCGTACCTGCCGGCCGACGGGGACGTGACCGCGGTCCAGCCGCTGCCTCCCCAGATGCCCCTGATGCCCCTGATGCCCGACCAGGAGAGCGCCGGGCAGGAGCAGGAGCCGACCAAGGAGATGCCGGACGCCAAGCGCAAGCGGTTCGGCCGGAAGAAGCGCTGAAAGACGAAAGGCGGGGGCCGGATTCCCGGCCCCCGCCTTTCGTCGTGTCCGGCCTACTTGGTGGCGCCGCGCTTGAAGATCTTGTTGCCCAGCCACACCAGCGGGTCGTACTTGCGGTCGACCACGCGCTCCTTCATCGGGATCAGCGCGTTGTCAGTGATCTTGATGTGCTCGGGGCAGACCTCGGTGCAGCACTTGGTGATGTTGCAGTAACCGAGCCCGTGCTCCTGCTGGGCCGCCTCCTGACGGTCCGCCACGTCGTACGGGTGCATGTCCAGCTCGGCGATCCGCATGAGGAAGCGGGGACCGGAGAAGTTGCTCTTGTTCTCCTCATGGTCGCGGATCACGTGGCAGACGTTGTTGCACATGAAGCATTCGATGCACTTGCGGAACTCCTGGGACCGCTCGACGTCGACCTGCTTCATCCGGTATTCGCCGGGCCGCACACCGCTCGGCGGCGTGAAGGAGGGGACCTCCCTGGCCTTCTGGTAGTTGTACGAGACGTCGGTGACGAGGTCCTTGATGACCGGGAACGTCCGCATCGGCGTGACCGTGATGGTCTCGTCCTCCTCGAAGGTGGACATGCGGGTCATGCAGCCCAGCCGCGGCTTGCCGTTGATCTCCATGCTGCACGAGCCGCACTTGCCCGCCTTGCAGTTCCACCGCACCGCCAGGTCGGGCGCCTGGGTGGCCTGCAGGCGGTGGATGATGTCGAGGACGACCTCGCCCTCGTTCACCTCCACGGTGAAGTCCTCGAGACCGCCCTCGCCGCCCTCACCGCGCCAGACCTTGAACTTTGCCTTGTAGCTCATGACTTCGCTATCCCGTCGAACTCGGCCATCTCTTCGTCGGTGAGGTACTTCTTCAGCTCGTCCCGGTCGAACAGGGTGATCAGGTCACCGCGCATGGACGGCTGGACCTTCTCCTCGACGGTGACGGTGGAGCCGTCCTCGGTGGAGCAGACGAGCAGCTTGCGGCGCCAGTCCGGGTTCATCCCCGGGAAGTCGTCGCGGGTGTGCCCGCCGCGGCTCTCCTCGCGCAGCAGCGCGGCGCGGGCCACGCACTCGGAGACCAGCACCATGTTGCGCAGGTCGATCGCGAGGTGCCAGCCGGGGTTGTAGACGGCCGAGCCGGCCGCCCCGACCATGCGCACGCGCTCCTTGAGTTTCTCCACGACGCCCAGGGCCTCGGAGACCTCCTCGGCCTTGCGGATGATGCCGACCAGGTCGTTCATCGTGCGCTGGAGCTCGTGGTGGACCTCGTAGGGGTTCTCGCCGCTGCGGCCCAGGGGCTCCAGGGCCTCTTCCCGGGCCGATTCCACCTGCTCCGGCAGCACCTTCGGCCTGGCGGGCAGGCCGTCCACGTACGCCGCCGCGCCCGCGCCCGCCCGGCGCCCGAACACCAGCAGGTCGGACAGCGAGTTGCCGCCCAGCCGGTTCGAGCCGTGCATGCCGCCGGACACCTCGCCGGCCGCGAACAGCCCGGGCACCGCCGCCGCGCCGCTGTCGGCGTCCACCTCGACGCCGCCCATGATGTAGTGGCAGGTCGGGCCCACCTGCATGGGCTCGGCGGTGATGTCGACGTCGGCCAGCTCCTTGAACTGGTGGTGCATCGACGGCAGCCGCTTCTTGATCTCCTCGGCGGGCAGCCGGGTGGAGACGTCGAGGAAGACGCCGCCCTGGGGCGAGCCGCGACCGGCCTTCACCTCGGCGTTGATCGCGCGGGCCACCTCGTCACGCGGCAGCAGCTCCGGCGGGCGCCGGTTGTTGGCCTGGTCGGTGTACCAGCGGTCGCCCTCTTCCTCCGTGGTGGCGTACTTGTCCTTGAACACCTCGGGGATGTAGTCGAACATGAAGCGCTTGCCCTCGGAGTTGCGCAGCACGCCGCCGTCACCGCGGACGGACTCGGTGACGAGGATGCCGCGCACGGACGGCGGCCAGACCATCCCCGTGGGGTGGAACTGGATGAACTCCATGTTGATCAGGTTCGCGCCGGCGAGGAGGGCCAGGGCGTGGCCGTCGCCGGTGTACTCCCAGGAGTTGGAGGTGACGACGTACGACTTGCCGATGCCGCCGGTGGCCAGGACCACGGCGGGGGCGTCGAAGAGGATGAAGTTCCCGGACTCGCGCCAGTAGCCGAACGCCCCGGAGATCGCGTCGCCGTCCTTGAGCAGCCGCGTGACCGTGCACTCGGCGAAGACCTTGATGTAGGCCTCGTAGTCGCCGTGCGTCTCGTAGTCCTCCTGCTGGAGCGCCACGACGCGCTGCTGCAGCGTGCGGATGAGCTCCAGCCCGGTACGGTCGCCCACGTGTGCGAGCCGTGGGTACTCGTGCCCGCCGAAGTTCCGCTGGCTGATCTTGCCGTCCTTGGTGCGGTCGAACAGCGCGCCCCAGGCCTCCAGCTCCCACACCCGGTCGGGAGCCTCCTTGGCGTGCAGCTCGGCCATCCGCCAGTTGTTGAGGAACTTGCCGCCCCGCATGGTGTCACGGAAGTGCACCATCCAGTTGTCGTCGGGGTTGACGTTGCCCATCGCGGCGGCCGCGCCGCCCTCGGCCATGACCGTGTGCGCCTTGCCGAAGAGCGACTTGCAGACGATCGCCGTCCTCTTGCCCTGCTGGCGGGCCTCGATCGCGGCCCGCAGGCCGGCGCCGCCCGCGCCGATGACGACGACGTCGTACTCGTGGCGCTCTGTGTTGTGCGTGTTTTCCACTGAAAGCTGTCCTTACGCGTACGGGAAGGCGATGATGCCCTTGGCCACCAGGCGGACGTACAGGTCGGCGCCCATGACCGAGAACATCGAGGCCCACGCGAGGGGTTGGTGCTTGGCGTTGAGCTTGGACACGAACGTCCAGGCCCGGTACCGCAGCGGGTGACGGGAGAAGTGGTTGAGCCGGCCCGCCGTGATGTGCCTGCAGGAGTGGCACGACAGCGTGTAGGCGTTGATCAGCACGGCGTTCAGGATCAGGATCCAGGTGCCCAGGCCCAGCGGCTTGTGGATGAGCGCCAGGACGGCGTCGTAGGCCAGGATGAGGCCGATCACGATGGCCGCGTAGAAGAAGTACCGGTGGACGTTCTGGATGATCAGCGGGAAGCGCCGCTCACCGGTGTACTTGCCGTGCGGCTCCTGCACGGCGCAGGCCGGCGGGGACAGCCAGAACGAGCGGTAGTAGGACTTGCGGTAGTAGTAGCAGGTCAGCCGGAATCCGCCGGGCAGACCGAGGATCAGCAGCCCCGGCGACAGGGTGTACCAGTCGCCGACCGGCGCCCACCCGAACAGCCGGGCCCCCTCGGGGCACGACGTGGCCAGGCAGGGTGATGAGAAGGGGGCGATGTAGGGATCGACGAAATAGCTGCCGTCGATGATCGCCCATACACCGTAGACCAGGAATGAGCTGAGCCCGAGGAATGTCACGAGCGGGACCAGCCACCATCTGTCTGTTCGCAGGGTGCGCACCTTGACTTGCGCACGCTGCCTTCGGACCGGAGCGTCGGGCGTCGTCTGGGTCATCGCGGACCTCTCCACCTCCCGCGGACCCTTCGCGCAGGGGGTCCGTGGTTTCGTTTCGCTGGGCGCGCTCATCGGCGGTATCGCTCAGGCGCGCGTTGGTGGGGGATACGTTACGACGACAGGATCGAAATTTGTGAGCGGGATCACTCACTTTTTCGAGGACCAGCTGTGATTCCTGTCACGTACGTGCGTCAGAGGCGCTGCCCCTGGACCGGCAACTTAACCACAGTCACGAAAAAATCATCGATTTGCCGGACAACCCGGATAAATTGCTCAAAATCCACCGGCTTGGACACATAAGCGTTGGCATGGAGCCGGTAGCTGTGGAGGATGTCCTCCTCCGCCTCCGAGGTCGTCAGGATCACCACGGGGATCGTGCGCAACTCCGGGTCTGCCTTCACCTCCCGCAGCACCTCCATGCCGCTCATCCTGGGCAGGTTGAGGTCGAGCAGGATCAGGTCGGGCCGCGGCGCGTCGGCGAAGTCGCCTTCCCGCCGCAGGAACGCCATCGCCTGCTCGCCGTCGTTGACCACGTTGAGCCGGTTTCGCACCTTGTTGTAGTCGAACGCCTCCTTGGTGAGCAAGATGTCCCCCTGGTCGTCCTCCACCAGGAGCACTTCGATCGGTCGCCATCCGTTCATCGTTCGTCTCCCGCCGCGGGTAGCGTCCACCGGAACGTCGAGCCCTGGCCGTCGGTCTCCCCGTCGAGCCACAACTGACCGCCGTGGTATTCGACGATCTTCCGGCAGAGGGCCAGTCCGATGCCGGTCCCCGGGTACACGTCGCGCGGATGCAGGCGCTGGAAGATCAGGAAAATGCGGTCGGCGTACTTGGGCTCGACCCCGATGCCGTTGTCCGAGCAGCTGAACTCCCACATGTCGCCGTCCCGCCTGACCCCGATGTGGATGCGCGGGGGCTCCTCGGAGCGGAACTTGACGGCGTTCTCCACCAGGTTCTGGAAGAGCTGGGTGAGCTGCAGCTCGTTGCCTTTGACCCGGGGCAGGTCGTCCCGGGTGACGGTGGCACCGCTGTCCTCGATCGTGGCGGAGATGTTGTCCAGCGCCCGGTCCAGCGCCGCGCCCGACTCGGTCACGCCCTTCTCGCCGGTGACCCGGCCGACCCTGGAGAAGTCGAGCAGGTCGTTGATCAGCAGTTGCATGCGCTTGGCGCCGTCGACCGCGTAGTGCATGTACTGCCTGGCCCGCTCGTCGAGCTGCGAGCCGTAGCGCTGGTCCAACATCTGCGTGAAGCTGGCCACCTTGCGCAGCGGCTCCTGGAGGTCGTGGCTGGCCACGTACGCGAACTGCTCCAGCTCCCCATTCGACCTGCGCAGCTCCTCGGTCTGGTCGGTGGCCAGGCGCCAGGCCGACAGGATGCGGGCGCGCATGGAGTCGATGTGGCTGGACAGCTCGGCCAGCTCCGACGGCCGGTCGACGTGCAGGTCGCGGTCGAAGTCGCCGCCGGCGACCGCGCGCACCTGCTCGGTGAGCTGGTCGATCGGCTTCAGCACGGCGTAGCGCACGATGACCGCCAGCCCGACGGCGCAGCCGAGCAGCAGCGTGAACAGCACGGTCAGGGCCACGATCAGCCGGTCGAGCTGCGAGGCCACCGCCGGCTCCGGGTTGAGCTCGGCGGTCCGGGCGCTCATCACCATGACGACCACGACCCCGGCCACGAAGATGACGCCGGCCAGCGCACCGATCAGCAGGAACCAGCGGGCGACAGGGAGCCTGCCCAGCCCGGTCGGCTCCTTCGGAGGAGGAAGCGGGTGAATGCTCATGCTCTCCTCTTCCTTACCATGACCACGGCGAGATCGTCGCTCAGTGTGCCCACATGCCTGATGAGCCGGTCAAGGTCGATGGCGCCGTGCTCGCGTACCAGATCGAGCAGGCCGTCCACGCCGAGCAGCTCGCTGGGGCCGCCCACGGCCGCCTCGATCAGGCCGTCGGTGTAGAGCATCATCGACCACTCGTCGCCCAGCGGCACGTCGATCACCGACCACTCCGCGTCCGGGAAGATCCCGAGCGGCGGCCCCGACGGCGCGCCGTCCACCACCTGCACGACGCCGTCGCGCACCAGCACGGGCGGCGGGTGCCCGACCACGCGCATCCTGGCGTGCCCCAGGTCGGGGGTGATCGTGGCCGTGCACAGCGTGGTGAAGATCTCGGGAGCCTGGCGCTCGGCGCGCAGCAGGAGGTCGAGCGTGCGCAGCAGCGTGTCGCTCGTCTCGCCCGCCAGCACCAGGGTGCGCCAGGCGATGCGCAGCGCCACCCCGAGCGCGGCCTCGTCGGGGCCGTGCCCGCACACGTCGCCGATCACGAGGTGCACCGAGCCGTCCGGCGTCTGCACGGTGTCGAAGAAGTCGCCGGCCAGCGTGCCGCCGCTGCCGGGGAGGTAGCGGGTCACGTGCTCGATCGACGTCGTACGCAGGAGGGGCTCGGGGAGCAGGGCGCTCTCCAGCCTGGCGGTCTCCTTGGCCGTCAGCTCCGCCTGGACGAGCTTGAGCTGGGCCAGGTCGGCCCGTTTGCGCTCCATGGCGTAGCTGATGGACCTGGCCAGCAGCCGCGCGTCCACGTCGCCCTTGACCAGGTAGTCCTGCGCACCCGACTGCACGGCCGCGAGGGCCACGTGGACGTCCCTGAGCCCGGTGAGGACCAGCACGGCCGTGTGCGGCGCCACCGCCAGCACCGCCTCCAGCGCCTCCAGGCGGCTGGCGTCGGGCAGCGAGAGGTCCACGAGGACGCACTGGATCTGGGAGGTCAGCTTCGCCCTGGCCTCACGCAGGGTCCGGGCCCGGAAGATCTTGGGCGGGGCCTCGGCCTGCTTGAGCAGCTCCTCGACGAGGAAGGCGTCGCCGTCATCGTCCTCGATGAGGAGCAGCGTCAGCGTTTCTGAGAGATTTGCCGTCAACACGCCTCTTCGGGGAGTTGGAGCCGTTGTTGCTCATTCTGCGATGAGCTCTACCCCTTGTGGAAGCGTGCCCTCGTGCCCGGCTTCCACGACGAAGGACAGCAAGGTCTCCCGGAACGCCTGCGCGGCCCTGGTCGGGTCGACGTCCTTGCGGTGGGCCAGCGCGATCGTACGGCTGAGCCCCGGTGGCGCGAGCGGCGTGCCCAGCAGCCCCGGCCGCCCGTCGAGCACCATCGACGGCACCACGGCCACCCCCAGCCCCGCCTCCACGAACCGCAGCACCGCGTCCATCTCCCCGCCCTGCACCGCGAACCTCGGCTCGAACCCCACCTGCCGGCACGCCGCCAGCGTCGCCTCCCGCAGGTCGTAACCGCGCCTGAACATCACCATCGACCTGCCCCGCAGGTCCTCGATGCGCAGGTAGGGGCCCTTGATCTGCTCGTGCGAGGGCGAGACGACCACGAGGTTCTCGCGCAGGATCTCCTCGGTCACCAGCGAGGGGTCGTCGCTCTGCAGCGGCATGATGATCAGCGACAGGTCGAGCTGGCCCCGGGCCAGCGCCTTGACCAGATCCCGCGAGCCGCCCTCCTCCACCAGCAGCTCGATCCCCGGGTACGCCCGGTGGAAGCGGGCCAGCGCGTCGGCCAGCAGCCCGGCGCAGAGCGAGGGCGTGGCCCCCAGGCGCACCCGGCCGCGGCGCAGCCCGGCGAGCTGGGCCACCTCCTCCCGGGCGGTGTCGGCGTCGGCCAGGATGCGGCGGGCGAGCGGGAGCAGCGCCTCACCGGCGGCCGTCAGCGTGACGTTGCCGCGTGCCCGCGAGAACAGGCGCGCGCCGAGGTCGTCCTCCAGCGCCTTGATCTGCTTGCTGAGCGACGGCTGCGCGACCCGCATGCGCTCGGCCGCCTGGGTGAAGTGCCTGGCCTCCGCGACCGCCAAGAAGTACGCGAGCTGCTGCAACTGCATGTGATTTTCCTCGCACCGGCACGGCGTAAGCCGGTGATAAAGCCGCGCCTACCCACATCATAGCCTGTAGCTATCGAAACCAGGCCCGTCATGACTTGGACGGATCAATGCTGGATACCTAGCGTCTGAAGACGTGACTGCCACGATAGAGCGCGGTGCCGCCACCGCGCCTGTTACCTCCCCCAAGAAGGCTCAGAAGGCCGCACCGCGGAAGAAGCCCGGCGGGTTCCTGACCTCGTCGAACGGCAAGAAAGTCGTCATGGCCGTCACGGGCGCCGTGATGGTGGGCTTCCTCGTCCTTCATATGCTCGGCAACCTCAAGATCTTCTTCGGCCGTGACTCCTTCAACGAGTACGCCCACGCGCTGCGCACGCTGCTGGAGCCGATCGCGCCGTACCGCACCGTGCTGACGATCCTGGAGATCGGCCTCGTGGCCGCGGTCCTCCTGCACATGTGGGCCGCGATCTCGCTGTCCCGCCGCGCGGGCAAGGCCAGGCCCGTGAAGTACGTGGCCAAGAAGTCGCAGGCGAACGGCTACGCCACGCACATCATGCGATGGGGCGGCGTGACCATCGTGCTCTTCGTGGTCTGGCACCTGCTCGACCTGACCTTCGGCGTCGTCAACCCCAAGGGCTTCGACTCCGCCCCCGCCGACCGGATGATCGCCGGGTTCGACGCGTCCCGGTGGTGGGTCACGCTGATCTACTTCGTGGCCGTCGTCATGGTCGGCCTGCACCTGCGGCACGGCATCTGGAGCGCCTTCCAGACGCTCGGCTGGGCCAACCGCAACCGTAACCAGGTCCTTCGCGTGTCGGCCACGCTGGTCTCCGCGGCCCTGGTGATCGGCTTCCTGGCCCCGCCCCTCGCGATCACGTTCGGAGTTGTCAAGTGAAGTACACCGAAGGCCCCGAGATCCAGGACACCAAGGCTCCGGCCGGTCCGATCGAGGAGCGCTGGGAAAAGCGCAAGTTCGCCGCCAAGCTGGTCAACCCGGCGAACAAGCGCAAGCTCAACGTGATCGTGGTGGGCACGGGCCTGGCGGGCGGTTCCGCCGCCGCGACGCTGGGCGAGCTGGGCTACAACGTCAAGTCGTTCTGCTACCAGGACACGCCGCGCCGGGCGCACTCCATCGCCGCGCAGGGCGGGATCAACGCCGCCAAGAACTACCGCGGCGACGGCGACAGCATCTACCGCCTCTTCTACGACACCGTGAAGGGCGGCGACTTCCGCGCCCGCGAGTCGAACGTCTACCGCCTCGCCCAGGTCTCGGTGAACATCATCGACCAGGCCGTGGCGCAGGGCGTGCCGTTCGCCCGGGAGTACGGCGGCCTGCTGGACACACGCTCGTTCGGCGGCGCCCAGGTCTCGCGTACGTTCTACGCCCGCGGCCAGACGGGCCAGCAGCTCCTGCTAGGGGCGTACCAGGCGCTGGAGCGGCAGATCGCGGCCGGGACCGTGGAGATGCACACCCGGCACGAGATGCTCGACCTGATCATCTCCGACGGGCGGGCGCGCGGCGTCATCGTGCGCGACATGGTGACCGGCGAGATCGAGCGCCACCTGGCCGACGCCGTGGTGCTGGCCACCGGTGGCTACGGCAACGT
The DNA here is from genome assembly GCF_052246675.1 of Nonomuraea sp. KM90. Classification (NCBI taxonomy): domain Bacteria; kingdom Bacillati; phylum Actinomycetota; class Actinomycetes; order Streptosporangiales; family Streptosporangiaceae; genus Nonomuraea; species Nonomuraea sp. KM90. Next base: position 45,462 of record NZ_JBQQCB010000011.1, read on the forward strand.
GTTCTTCCTGTCCACGAACGCCAAGGGCTGCAACACGACGGCCATCTGGCGGGCCCACGAGCGCGGGGCGTACTTCGCCAACCCCTGCTACACGCAGATCCACCCGACGTGCATCCCGGTGTCGGGCGAGTACCAGTCGAAGCTCACGCTCATGTCCGAGTCGCTGCGCAACGACGGCCGCGTCTGGGTGCCGCTGCGCAAGAACGACGACCGCGCCCCCGGGGACATCCCGGAGGAGGAGCGCGACTACTACCTGGAGCGGATCTACCCGGCCTTCGGCAACCTGGTGCCCCGCGACATCGCCTCCCGCGCCGCCAAGAACGTCTGCGACGAGGGTCGCGGCGTGGGCCCCGGCGGGCTCGGGGTCTACCTCGACTTCCGGGACGCCATCAACCGCCTCGGCCGCGACGCCGTGGAGAAGAAGTACGGCAACCTGTTCGAGATGTACGAGCGCATCACGGGCGAGAACCCGTACGACGTACCGATGCGCATCTACCCCGCCGTCCACTACACGATGGGCGGGCTGTGGGTGGACTACGACCTGCAGTCCACGATCCCCGGCCTGTTCGTCATCGGTGAGGCCAACTTCTCCGACCACGGCGCCAACCGCCTCGGCGCGTCGGCGCTGATGCAGGGTCTGGCCGACGGATATTTCGTGCTTCCGACCACCCTCGGCGACTACCTGGCCGCCGGTCCCTTCGGCGACGTGGACGAGGAGGCCGTGGCTCAGGCCGAGATCAAGGTCCGCAACAAGATCGACCGCCTCCTGTCCGTGAACGGCACCCGCACGCCCGACTCCTTCCACCGCGAGCTGGGCAAGCTCATGTGGGACTACTGCGGCATGGAGCGCACCGAGGAGTCGCTGCGCAAGGCGCTGGAGCGCATCCCCGAGCTGCGCGCGGAGTTCTGGGAGAACGTCAAGGTGAGCGGCACCGCGGAGGAGCTCAACCAGGTCCTGGAGAAGGCCGGCCGCGTCGCCGACTTCTTCGACCTGGCCGAGCTCATGTGCCTGGACGCCCTGGTCCGTACCGAGTCCTGCGGCGGCCACTTCCGCGCCGAGTCCCAGGACTCCGACGGCGAGGCGCTGCGCGACGACGAGAACTTCGCGCTCGTCTCGGCGTGGGAGTACGGCGGCGAGAACGGGCCGGTGCTGCACAAGGAAGCGCTCGAGTACGAGTACGTCAAGATGACCCAGCGGAGCTACAAGTGAACTTGACCCTGCGCGTTTGGCGGCAGAGCGGCCCCTCGGACGCGGGACGCATGGTGACGTACAAGGTGGAGGACGTCTCCCCGGACATGTCCTTCCTGGAGATGCTGGACGTCCTCAACGAGCGGCTCATCCTGGACGGCGACGACCCGATCGCCTTCGACCACGACTGCCGTGAGGGCATCTGCGGCATGTGCGGCATGGTCATCAACGGCGTCGCCCACGGCGAGCAGCGCGCCACCACGACCTGCCAGCTCCACATGCGCCACTTCGAGGATGGCGCCGAGATCACCATCGAGCCGTGGCGCGCGGCCCCGTTCCCGGTCGTCAAGGACCTGGTGGTGGACCGCAGCGCGTTCGACCGCATCATCCAGGCGGGCGGCTTCGTCTCGGTCCCGGCCGGCTCGGCCCCGGACGCCCACAGCGTCCCCGTACGCAAGGAGGACGCGGACGCGGCCTTCGACGCGGCGACGTGCATCGGCTGCGGCGCCTGCGTCGCGGCCTGCCCGAACGGCTCGGCCTCCCTCTTCACCGCCGCCAAGATCACCCACCTGAGCCTGCTGCCCCAGGGCCAGCCGGAGCGGCTGTCGCGCGCCAAGGCGATGGTGGACCAGATGGACGCGGAGGGGTTCGGCGGCTGCACGAACACCGGCGAGTGCACGGCGGTGTGCCCGAAGGGGATCCCGCTGGACACGATCGCCCAGATGAACAGCGACTACCTGAAGGCGAACGCCAAGTAGGCAGGTGAGCCGGGGTCTCGGTGGTTCACCGGTCTGGACCCGCCCCGGGCGCGAAGGGCTTCGCCTGTGGAGCGCTTCGCGCGGGGCGGGCCGGGCTGTCGCCCGGCGAACGCTCAGCCCGCCTCACTGAGCAGGTAGAGCAGCGCGTTCATGCTGGTCCCACCCACGATGTCCCGCTTGTCGATCAACCGGCGGATCTCCCTCAGAGAGACCCACTCCACACGCTCCGCCTCCCAGGTGTCCGTGGGCGGCCCGATGTGCTGAGCGCTGTCAGCGCGAAAGATGTAGTGCTCGGAGTCGGAGATGCCGTTGTTCGGCTGGGTGTAGAGCAACGGACGCAAGGGCCCGGGCCGCCACCCGGTCTCCTCCTCGACCTCGCGCGCGGCGGCCTCCATCGGCTCCTCACCCTCCTCGACCTTCCCGATCGGGACCTCCCAGCCCCAGGTGTCGGTGATGAAGCGATGCCGCCAGATCAGCAGCACCCGGTTCTGCTCGTCGGTGACGACGGCACCGGCTCCGGGTGCGGTCCGGATGAGCCGGTGATCGAGGTGCCTTCCGTCCGGAAGCTCCACATCCGCCATGCGGACATCCAGCCAGCGATCGGTGTAGAGCGGTTCTTCCGAGTGGACCTGCCAGCGCATGCGGCTGCTCCCTGGGTGGACTCCTGGACCGGCACCACGCTACAAGGTGGGAACTGACCGATCGGCCCAGGCCGGGTGGGGGCTCAAGGGGAGGAAGGCGGCCAGGGCGCCGTTCACCAGACCCAGCCGTCAGAGTTGTCGCCCGTGGAAGGCCGCTTTGACGGATCGAACGGAAGCCCTGACCGCCATCACCCAGCGTGACATTGCCGCTACCGATGCTAGTGGAGTGCGGAGTGCTGAGGCGACTGGCGTGGCGCGTTGAAACCTAATTAGTATGCTCGGAAACATACAAGTTAGGTGACGCCAGTGCAGAAGCCGCAGCGAGTGTTGTCCCGGGGAGCCGAGTGGGCTGCTTTGACCCAATTCATCCAGCATCCGGACCCGCATCTTCGCCTCGGCGTCGTCTCGGGGCGGCGGCGGGTGGGCAAGAGTTTCCTGCTCCGGGCACTCGCGGAAACCGCCGGCGGGCTCTACGTCTCGGCTGTCGCGGAGGAGGGCGTGGTCGCCGCGCGGCGACGGCTGGCGGCGGAGATCGCCCGATACGCGGGGGTGCCGGGCGAGCTGATCACCGACGCGGGCTGGGAATCTCTCCTCGCGACGGCCATCGAGTTGACGTCCGGCCGTGGCGGGAAGGCGCCGGGGGTCCTCGTCATCGACGAGTTGCCGTACTGGATGGCTCACTCGCCCGAGCTTCCCGGGCTGCTTCAGCTGCTCTATGACCAGTCCCAGGCCGGCCAGGGCGTGCCGGGCGGGCGTGTGATCGTTTGTGGTTCGGCCATGTCGGTGATGAACGAGCTGCTCTCCGGCACCAAGGCCCTGCGCGGCCGGGCTGCGCTCGACCTGCGCCTGCAACCGTTCGATGTGAGGACCACGGCCAGGCATTGGGGGATCGACGACCCGGCCACGGCCCTGCGCGTGCACGCGATCCTCGGCGGTTCTCCCGGCTATCGGAACCTGGCCAATGTCCCGCCCCCGCGGACCGTCGCCGACGTGGACGACTGGGTACCAGGCACCGTCCTGGACCCGAGGCAGGCGCTCTTCTCCGGCAGCGAGGCCGAATACCTGTTGCGGGAGGACCCCAAGTTCACCGGCAGTGCGTTGCACTACGCGATCATCAATGCGGTCGCGAACGGGGCCACCAGTCCGGCGAAGATCGGCGGGCTGCTGGAGCAGCCGCGTACGTCGCTGACACGGCCCATCGACGGGCTGGTGAGCGCCGGATATCTGAGGTACGACACCGACCCCCTGTGGGAGCGGCGCCCGGTGATCACCGTGGTCGATCCCATCGTGCGCTTCCACAATCTGATCACCGTGCCGCAGCGCGATCTCGTGGACACGGGACAGGCGGCGGAGGCGTGGCGGCGTTCGCGGCCGGCCTTTGTCGCGGGCATCCTGGGGCCGCACTTCGAGCTCTGCGCCAGGGAATGGCTCCGGGGGCAGGCTGATCCGGCTCTCCGGGGGAACGCGGGCATGGTCACGGCAACCGTGGTCAACGACAGGAAGGGGCAGGCCAAGCACGAGATCGACGTCGTCGCCCTGGACAAGAGGGCGGGGCGGGCGGTCATCAGCGTCATCGGCGAGGCCAAGGCGACGGTCACCCGGCGGACCATGGCGGATCTCCAGCGACTGGAGCGGCTCAAGGAGCTGCTGGCGGAACACGGGCACGACACGGGGTCGGCCGTACTGGCGCTGTTCTCGACGGAAGGTTTCCAGCCGGACCTCCTCGACGCGGCGCGGCGGAGGGGAGACGTGCTGCTGATGGATCTGCCGTCACTGGTCGGTGGGCAAGAGCCGGTGGCAGTGCCACGAAATTTCGGTTGATGCGTAACAACAGGAGGGCTCGGACCACTTCCTGGTGTCAGAAGAACGCATCCCGAACGAAGGGGCTGGGCGGTGACGGATGATGCGCACCGGTTCACCGGCATGTACGACGAATGCCGGCAACGCGTGTGGGCCTACGTGGTCAGTCGCGCGGGGCGGCAGGTCGCGGACGAGGTGGTGAGCGAGACGTTCGCGATCGCCTGGCGGCGGCTGGACGACGTGCCCGAGCCGGCGCTGCCGTGGTTGCTCGGCGTCGCCAGGAACGTGCTGCGTGACAGCGTGCGTGCGGAGGTCCGGCGGGAGGCGCTCGCCGCCGAGCTGCGGGCCTGGACCGAGGGGGACGTGGCCGATCAGGTCACCGAGCGACTCGGCGTGCTGCGGGCACTGGCCGCGCTGCCGGAGGACGACCGGGAGATCCTCGTCCTCGTCGCCTGGCACGGACTGTCGCCCAAGGAGGCGGCCCGGGTGATCGGGTGCTCGTCGGCGGCGTACCGGGTGCGGTTGCACCGGGCTCGCAAGCGGCTCAGGCAGGCCATGGAGGCGGTTTCGGATCCGGGGCCGGCTCGGGGACGGCGCGGCGGGCGGCGGCCGGAATCCCCCGGCATGCCCGGAGCAGCCGAACGCGCGAGAGTCGCGGAAACGCCGTCCATGCCCCACGTGCGGAATCTCAGCGAGGAGTGGTCATGAACCCCATCGACGAACTTCGGGCGGCCAGGCCCGCGCATCTCGGTGACCGGCCGGTGGATGAGAGCACCAGGGCCCTGGAGCTGGCGCGCGCCATGTCGGGGTCCAGGGAAGGACGGAGGCGGCGGAAGGCCGTGCGGCCGGCGTGGGGGCTGGGGCTGGCGGGGGCGGCGGCCGCCGTGACGGCGGCGGTGGTGGTCGTGTCGGGGAACGGGACCGTGCCGGCGACGCCGCGCGCCCCCGGCGGGCAGGGCGTCGTGGCGAGCGCCGGCCCCAGCGGTACGACGGCGCCCCGGGTGACGTTGTCGGCCCGGGAGGTGCTGCTGGCGGCGGCCGAGAAGGCGGCCCGGCAGGACGAGGGGAGCGGGGCCTACTGGCACAGCGTGTCGGTGAGCAGGAACCTGTACACGGTCGAGGGCGGCGGCTACCTGGTCGTGCAGCGGGACCGCAGCGAGGGGTGGACGCCCAGCGCCACCGGGGGCGAGCAGTGGTCGCGCAGCCAGTCGCTCGGCGCGGAGCCCGCCACCGAGGAGGATCGGAAGGCCTGGGAGCGGGCGGGGTCACCGGCCGCGTTCGAGGCGGTCGTACCGGGCAAGGGGCGCGGAACGGCCAAGTACGGCACCATCCCGCTGTCCACCTCTCCGGGGAAGGTCACGACGAGCCACAGCCCGCTGGTGGACGGCGACAAGGTGTTCTGGCTCGGGCGGAACGTCACCATGAAGGACCTCCGGGGGCTCCCGAGCGATCCCCGCAGGCTGAAGAAGTGGCTGTTGGCCTCCTACGAGGGGCACGGGACCGAGTCCACCGGCGAGGAGATGTCGGGCGACGCCTGGCTGTTCAGGGTCAGCATGGGGCTGATCATGGACATGCCGGTGACGCCCGAGGTGCGCGGGGCGGCGTTCCGCATGCTGGCCGAGCTCGACGAGGTGAAGGTGACCGAGAACGTGACCGACGCCGAAGGACGGCAGGGCACGGCCGTGTCCGTGGAGGAGAGCCCGAGGGGTGGCGGGGTCTACGAGAACCGGCTGGTCTTCGACGAGGCGACCGGGCAGCCCCTGGCCGGTGAGAACGTGGTGGTGAAGCCGGGCGGGCCGCAGGCCGGGTTCGAGCCGGGCGCGGTCTGGAACTCCACCGTGCTGATCGAGGCCGGATGGACCGACAGCGCCCCGGAGAGCTCCTGATCAGCCGCTCTGGCGAGCCTCGTCGTTGGCGTTCGTCCGGATCTGCTGGATGCGCTGCTTCGTCAGCCCGAGCAGCTCGCCGATGTCCCCGTCGGACAGGCCCAGCTCGTGCATGTGCTTGACCCGCTTCTTCAGCGTCCGGGTGTAGTCCTCGGCGATCGCGGCCGCCTGGCGCTGGAGGGCGGCGAAGTCGTCGAGGTCCTGCTCCGACAGGCCCGGCAGGGCGTAGTGGTAGACCGGCGCGGGCGGCTGGGCGCGGTCGGCGAACAGGAACGGGAGCCCCTCGGCGACGTCGCCGTGCAGCTCCTTGAGCGTACGGGCGGACATGCCGCCGGCCACGCCGTCCACCTTGGCCAGCCACAGGTTGCCGGCCATGGTGACGTGGACGTCAACGCGGTCTGCGGTCATCGATCCTCCAGCCATTCGTCGCCGAACAGGTGAGCGAGCCCCTGTTCGAGGGAGTCCACCAGGTGCGGGGTCTCCCCTGGGTACAGCGGGACGATCGCCCGGGCCGCGACGCGGCCCTCGGCATCCCATAGCAGGAGGAATCGCTGTCGCTTCGTCGTTTCCGCCCAGTCGCAGCGCAAGCCATGGAGGTGGGAGAGCCGGATGATCCGATCACGGATGGCCGCGTAGTCGTCTCGTTCCACCACACCCGGCAGACTATATCCCTTGCCTACCATCGACAAGGGGTCTTGTCGGCCGCATTGCGCCATGCGTGTTCGGTTGGGTGCGGGTTGGTCAGGACACGATCCACGCCCGGGCGAACGTCTCCACGGCGGCGTTCGCCATGGCCCGCAACTCCTCGTCCGCCAGTTGCCGGGTGCCCATCTGGGAGCGGGCCTCCAGGGGGCCGAGGAGCAGGGCCATGAACTGTTCGGCCGCGAGGTCGGGCTCCGTGGTGCGCAGGCGGCCGGCGAGCGCGAGCCGGGCCAGCCGGTCGGCCAGCGCCTGGTTGAGGCGGTCGGGGCCGCTCTCCTTGACGATGTCCAGGATGTCGGGGAAGTGGGTGATCTCCGAGTAGAGGAGCCGGCGCAGCGCGCACGAGCGGCCGTCGGTGTGCAGGCGGAGCAGCGCGTACGCCACCTCCTCCAGCGTGGCGCGCAGGTCGTCGCCGGGGATGGAGAGCGGCTCCAGGGCGGCGACCCGCTCGTCGAGCGAGGTCCGCGCCGCGGCCTCCATGGCGTGCCTGAACAGGGTGGCCTTGTCGGTCATGTGGTTGTACACCGTCGGCTTCGCCACGCCCGCCTCACGGGCGATGTCCTGCACGCACGCCTGGGCGTAGCCCTGCCGGGCGAACACGGTGAACGCGCCGTCCAGGATCGCCTGCCGCTTGTCGATCCGTCCCCGCGTGGTGGTCATGGCTCCGATTGTACTCACGGGTTCAAATGTCTGTACGGCATAGGTTGCGTGCGAACGAGACGGGTAAATATGTTGAACCCATGAGTTCAGATACTGACGATCGGCTGGATCGGCGGTTGCTGGCCACGATCGCCGTGGTCCTGCTCGGCGGGCTGCTGGGGATCCTCAACAGCACCATGGCCGCCGTCGCCACCGGCACCCTGGCCACGGCCTTCGACACCTCGCTCAGCACCATCGGCTGGGCGTCCACCGGATTCCTGCTCGCCGTGACCGCCACCATCCCGTTCACCACCTGGGCCGTCGACCGGTACGGCGGCAAGCGGCTCTGGGTCGCGGGACTGCTGCTGTTCCTGGCGGGTTCGCTGGCCGCCGGGCTGGCCTGGAACGTCGGCAGCCTGATCGCCTTCCGGGTGGTGCAGGGGGTGGGCGCGGGGCTGCTCGATCCGCTCGTGCTGATCCTGCTCGCCCGCGCCGCCGGGCCCCGGCGGGCCGGCCGGGTGATGGGGCTGATGGGCGTCGTGCTGTCGCTGGGGCCGGTGCTCGGGCCGATCGCGGGCGGGGCGATTCTCGGGGCGCTGACGTGGCGGGCGATGTTCCTGATCAGCGTGGCCGTCGGCGTCGTGGCCCTGGTGCTCGCCCTGCGGGTGATTCCCGCCGACGAGCCCGTCGAGCGGGGATCCGCGCGGCTGGACGTGGTGGGACTGGCGCTGCTCGGGCCCGGGTTCGCGGGCGTCGTGCTGGCGCTGTCGCAGACGGCCGAGCAGGGGACGCCGGGGGCGTGGCAGGCGATGACGCCGCTCGGGCTGGGGGCCGTGCTGCTGATCGGGTACGCCGTTCACGCGCTGCGCGGCCGCCGTACACCGCTGATCGACCTGCGGTTGTTCCGCAACCGGGGGTTCAGCGCGAGCGTCACCATCATGGGGCTCGGCGGCATGGGCCTGTTCGCCGGGCTGTTCGCGCTGCCGCTGTACTACCAGCAGGCGCACGGGCTCGACGTGCTGGCCGCCGGGCTGCTCATGGCCCCGCTGGGGCTCGGCGGCTCCATCGCCATGCCGCTGGCCGGGCGGCTCTCGGACCGGCTCGGGGCGCGTGGCCTGGCCGCCGGGGGCGCGGTCGTGGCGGTCGTGAGCGTGCTCGCCCTGACGCGGATCGGGCCCGACACGCCGGAGGTGTGGCCGGCGCTGGCGGCGCTCACGTTCGGGCTGGGCAGCGGCTGCTTCAGCGCCCCGACGATGGGCTCCCTCTACCGCACGCTCCCCGGGCCTCTGGTGGCGCAGGGCAGCTCCGTGCTCTACATGCTCAACCAGCTCGGCGCGGCGCTCGGCGTCGCCCTGGTCACGCTCGTCGTGCAGACCGCGGCCGGCACGATCGGCGGGCTGCGCGGGGTCTTCTGGATCGCCGTCGCCACCAACCTGATCGTCCTGGCCCTCGTCCCGCTGCTGCCGGGCAGGGAGGGGGCGCCGCCGGCCGTACGTGACGAAGAGCTCGTGCGGAACCCCTGAAGATTGGGATCAACGACGGGCCGGTCGACCAGGGCATCGGCCGGGCGGCTGCACGAGCGCACGCTGGAGCTGGTCGGCCCGGACACAGGTCCAATACGGGCGGGCTAATTCGGTTGCGGTGGGTATGGGGATTCTGGCGTGATAGATCGCGTTCGGGATGTGACCGGGAGGGAGGCGATACAGGATGACGTACAACGAGGTGACCGGAACCCGGCGGCCCCTGAGGATGTGGGCGGAGCCGGAGGCGGTCGATCCGCAGGCGATGCAGCAGCTTCGCAACGTGGCGAACCTGGAGTGGGTCCACGGTGTCGCCGTCATGCCGGACGTGCACCACGGCAAGGGCGCGACGGTGGGCTCGGTCATCGCGATGAAGGACGCGGTGTCGCCGGCGGCGGTCGGCGTGGACATCGGGTGCGGGATGACGGCCGTGAAGACCTCGTACCAGGCTTCGCGGCTCCCCGACAACCTGGCCTACCTGCGCGGGAAGCTCGAGCAGGCGGTGCCGGTCGGGTTCGGGCACCACAAGCGGCCGGTCGACCCCGGCCAGGTGCAGGGGCTGAACACGGCCGGGTGGGCGGACTTCTGGAAGCGCTTCGACGACCTGGCGCCGGCCGTGATGGCGCGGCGCGAGCGGGCCGAGGTGCAGATGGGCACGCTCGGCGGGGGCAACCACTTCCTCGAGGTGTGCGCGGACGACGAGGGCTGGGTCTGGGTGGTGCTGCACTCGGGCTCGCGCAACATCGGCAAGGAGCTGGCGGAGCACCACATCGGGGTGGCCCGCGGGCTGGCGCACAACCAGGGGCTGGTGGACCGCGACCTGGCGGTGTTCCTCGGCCGTACGTCGGAGATGGACGCTTACCGGCGCGACCTGTTCTGGGCCCAGGACTACGCGCGGCGCAACCGCGCGCTCATGATGGGCCTGGTGTGCGACGTGCTGCGGCGTCACCTGCCGAACATCGCGTTCGAGCAGCCCATCTCCTGCCACCACAACTACGTGGCCGAGGAGCGGTACGACGGGGTCGACGTGCTGGTCACCCGGAAGGGCGCGATCCGGGCGGGCAGCGGTGAGCTGGGGATCATCCCGGGCTCGATGGCCACCGGCACGTACATCGTCAAGGGCCTGGGCAACAGCGCGGCCTTCAACTCGGCCTCGCACGGCGCGGGGCGGAAGATGAGCAGGAACAAGGCCAAGAAGACGTTCACGGTCAAGGACCTGCAGGAGCAGACCGCGGGTGTGGAGTGCCGCAAGGACCCCGGGGTGATCGACGAGATTCCGGGGGCGTACAAGGACCTGGAGTCCGTGATGGCGGCGCAGCGGGATCTGGTGCAGGTGGTCGCTCACCTGCGGCAGCTCATCTGCATCAAGGGCTGACCAGCCGCCCCTTCCGCACGATCACGCTCGGCCGGGAGGAGTACGGGGGTGCCCGGGCCGCGGTCGAACCCGGCCCGGGTGCCGCCTCCGGCGTCGGACGGTTCACCTGCCTCCTCCGTGCTGAGAGAGCGCTCCCGCAGAAGGGTGAGCCGAGGGACGGGGGAGAGTCAAGACGGGGTGGAATCCGGGGTTTCTCGGGCGCCGGGGAGGGGTGAGGGCGTTTCGTCGTCCTCGCGCGCATCGTGGCCGGTCAGGGCGAACGGCGGGGGTCGAGGAGGCGTTAAGAGAGCGCTCTCTGATGCGTCGAGGAGGTTTCCGGAGGGTTAACCCAGACCTTGACAGAGGTTGGGGACGCGAGCAGTCTCCATCTCAGGGAGCGCTCCCTCGAACCATCCCTCCAGTTTGACGGAGACGTCGTGAGTCCACCCCGCAGCCCAGGTTTACGCCGCCTGGCGACGCTCGTCGCCCTCATGTTCGCCATGTCGCTGGTGGCGGTGCTGCCCGCCCGCGCCGCCGACCCCCTGCTGTCCCAGGGCAAACCCGCCACCGCCTCCTCCGCCGAGAACGCCGCCTTCCCCGCCTCCGCCGCCGTGGACGGCGACGCGGGCACCCGCTGGTCGAGCGCCTTCTCCGATCCGCAGTGGATCCAGGTGGACCTCGGCTCCACCGTCGCCGTCAGCCAGGTCGAGCTGAGCTGGGAGGCCGCGTACGCCACCGCCTTCCAGGTGCAGGTGTCCGCCAACGGCACGTCCTGGACCACCCTCCACTCCACGACCACCGCGACCGGCGGCAACCAGACCCTGACCGTCTCGGGCAGCGGCCGGTACGTCCGCGTCCACGGCACCCAGCGCGCCACCCAGTACGGCTACAGCCTCTGGGAGTTCAAGGTGTACGGGACCGGCGGCAGCTCCGGCGGCGAGCGGCTGCTGTCCTACAACAAGCCCGGCGTCGCCTCCAGCTCCCAGCACGACGGCAACTGCTGGGAGTGCACCCCGGCCAGGGCGTTCGACCTGGACCCGGCCAGCCGGTGGGCCACCGCCGCCTGGACGGACCCGGGCTGGATCTACGTGGACCTCGGCGCGACCGCGCAGATCAGCAAGGTCGTCCTGCAGTGGGACCCGGCCTACGCCAGGTCGTACCAGCTCCAGGTGTCCAACGACGCGAACAACTGGACGACCGTCTACAACACGACCAGCGGCAGCGGGTTCAAGCAGACGCTGAGCGTGACCGGCACCGGCAGGTACGTCCGCATGTACGGCACCCAGCGCGCCACCGCCTACGGCTACAGCCTGTGGGAGTTCCAGGTGTACGGCACCGGGGGCGACCCGACCGACCCGCCGGCCCCGCCGAAGGACCCCGCGAACCCGCCGGCCCTGGTGTGGAGCGACGAGTTCAACGGCCCGTCCGGCAGCAAGCCCGACGCCGCCAAGTGGCGGGCGGACCCGGGCACGGGGCCGAACAACGAGCTGGAGTACTACACCAACCACGACAACGCCTCCATGGACGGCCAGGGCCACCTGGTCATGGAGGCGCGCAAGCAGGCCACCCCCGGGTCCGCCTGCCCGCCCGACCCGCTGACCGGCAGCACCACCTGCCAGTACACCTCCGCCAGGATGAACACCGGCACGAAGTTCCACTTCACCTACGGCCGGGTCGAGGCCCGGATCAAGGTACCCAAGGGCAACGGGCTCTGGCCGGCGTTCTGGATGATGGGGGCGGACTTCCTGACCGGGCGGCCGTGGCCGTACAACGGCGAGATCGACATCATGGAGGTCCTCGGCAAGGACGTGAAGACGTCGTACTCGACGGTCCACGCGCCCGCGTACAACGGCGGCGGGGGCATCGGGTCGCCGTACACGCTGCCGAACGGCGCCGACTACTCCGACGACTTCCACGTCTGGGCCGCCCACTGGGACAGCAAGGGCATCGTCTACACGCTGGACGGCCGGACGGTGTTCACGCTCAGCAAGGACCAGGTGGAGCAGACGCGCGGCCCCTGGATCTTCGACCACCCCTTCTACCTCATCCTCAACCTCGCGGTCGGCGGTGACTGGCCGGGCCCGCCCAACACGGCCACGCCGTTCCCGTCCCGGATGCTCGTCGACTACGTGCGGGTCTACCAATGATCACCAAGGGAGCCGCCATGCTCGCCTCACGTCTCATCGCCCTGCTGTCCGTGTTGCTCGCGACGTTCGCCGTGGCCCCGCGCCCGGCGGTGGCCGAGCCCGTACGGGTGGCGGAGTTCCTCGCCGACTGCCCGTTCAGCCACCGGCTGCCCGACGACCCGATCGTCTTCCCCGGGCTGCCCGGCGCCTCGCACATGCACAGCTTCTTCGGCAGCCGGGTCACCAACGCCCACACCCAGCTCAACGACCTGCTGAACGGCGCCACCAACTGCAACCCGGCCGTGGACAAGTCGTCGTACTGGGTGCCGACCCTCTACCGGGACGGCGCGCCCGTCGAGCCGGCCATCGTCACCTTCTACTACCTCGGCGAGGGGGTGCGTGACGACATCATCGCCAGGATCCAGCCCCTGCCCCTGGGGCTGCGGATCGTGGCGGGCAACGCCAGGGCGACCGGACCCGACAGCACGACCATCTCCCGCTGGTCCTGCCTGCACGCCGGGCACGTGGGGGCCTCCAAGGACTTCGTGAACTGCCCGTCGGGGACGATGCTGGAGTCGTACCTGGACTTCCCGCAGTGCTGGAACGGGCGGGACCTGGACTCCGCCGACCACAAGAGCCACATGGCCTACCCGGTGGCAGGGGCGTGCCCGAGCACGCATCCCGTGCCGGTGCCGAAGTTGCGGCAGGTGATCCGCTACCCGGTGAGCGGTGACCCCTCACACTTCCGGCTGTCGTCGGGAGGCGGGTTCACGATGCACGGCGACTTCTTCAACGCCTGGCCGGTGGCCGAGATGGAGCGCCGGGTGCGGGACTGCATCCGCCCGATCATCAAGTGCGGCGCCGACGGGCGCCCGTCGTAGATCCTGTCCGCTGTCCGGGCGGGAGGCCGCTCCCGCCCGGACCTGGCCCCGGGGAGTGCCGGTGCTGCGATGCCTGCTGCCGATTCTGGTCCTGGTCCTGGCGGGTTGCTCGGCTGCCGTCGAGCCCGTCGCCACGCCCGCCGCCGGCCCCGGGTTCAGCACGACCGACGTGGCCTGGTTGCAACTCGCCGACGCGCTGCACACGCGCGCGCTGCCCCTCCTCGCGCTCGCCCCCGAGCGTGCGGCCGAACGGCCGCTGGGCGAGCTGGCGGCACGGCTGGGCAGGGCGCACGAGGCGGGGCGCGGACGGCTGCGCGCGCTGCTCGTCCGGGCCCGGGTGACCGGTGAGAACCCGCACGCCCAGCACGACATGCCGGGCATGCCCACGGCCGAGGAGCTGAAGGCGCTGGAGGGGTCGCGGGGCCGCGGCTTCGACCGGCGGTTCACCGAGCTGCTCCGGGCGTACCTGGATCAGCTCGTGCTGGTCGCCGACGGCGAGCGGAGCTCGGGCGGCGCCGCCGAGGTGCGGGAGCTGGCCGACGCGATGGCTCGCGAGCACGCCGCCGAACGCGCCGAGCTGGAGCGGATCGCCGCGTAGGTTGGGCTCATGGAGCTCGGGGAGCTGGTGGGGACGGGGCGCAGCGCGGACGTGTACGCGATCGGGGGCGGGCGCGTGTTACGCCGCTACCGGAGGGAGACCGACACCGCGGGGGAGGCGGCGGTCATGGCGTACGTGGCCGGGCACGGCTATCCCGTTCCCGAGGTCTATCCCGATGAGGGCGACGCCACGGACCTGGTGATGGGGCGGCTGTCCGGGCCGACGATGTTGCGGGCCGTGGTCGACGGGGAGCTCACGCCCGAGGAGGCCGGTGCGATCCAGGCGCGGCTGCTGCGGCGGCTGCACGAGATCCCGGCCATGGAGTCGTCGGACCCCGCCGACCGGATCCTGCACCTGGACCTGCATCCGGACAACGTGATGCTGACGGCGAGCGGCCCGGTGGTGATCGACTGGTGCAACGCCGGAGAGGGGCCGCCCGCGCTGGACAACGCGATGTCGGCGCTGATCCTCGCGCAGGTGGCCGTGGACCCGGAGTTCGCGTTCGCGCCCACGGCGCGGTCGACGCTCGTCGCGCTGGCGGCCGAGCTGGGCGGCGACCTGGACGTGGGCGAGCCGCTCGACCGGGTCAAGGCGCGCCGCGACGAGGACCAGGGGCTCACCGAGCGCGAAGCGGGGCTGCTGGGCGAGGCGGTGGAGCTGGTCAGGCAGCTCCGGTGAGCCGGGTCGGCGCCAGGAGGTGAGCGGAGGTCACCGCCAGGCGGTGAGCCGGGCCGGGGTCAGCGTCAGGCGGCGAGCCAGGGCCCGGGTCAGCGCCAGGCGCCGGCGGCGGCGGCCTGCTCGGCGTAGGTCTCGAAGGACTTGGGCGGGCGGCCCGTCACCTGGCTCACCGTCTCCGCGACCGGCTGGTCGCCGACGGCGCGCAGGGCCGCGAACGCCTTGGCCGCCTGGATCGACTCCCCGGAGAAGCCGTTGGCCGCGATGTAGTCCTCGTCGCCGCCCAGATAGCGCACCTCGCGCCCGGCCGCCCGGCCGACGATCCGCACGGCCTCCTCGAACGGCAGCGAGCGCGGCCCGGTGACCTCGTAGGAGCGCCCCTCGTGGCCCTTCCCCGTGAGGGCCGCCACGGCCACGGCCGCGATGTCGCCCGCGTCGACGAACGCCTGGCCCACGTCGCCGAGCGGCAGCATCAGCTCGCCCGCCATGATCGCCGGTCGGAAGAAGCCCTCGTCGAAGTTCTGGTCGAACCAGCTCGGCCGCAGGATCGTCCACGCGGCGCCGCAGCCGCGGACCGTGCGCTCGGCGGCCAGGAGGCGCTCGTCGCCCATGGTCTCGATGCTCCCGCTGGACAGCAGCACGATCCGCTCGACGCCCCGCTCCACGGCCAGGGACACGAACGCCGGATCGACCGGGGTGCCGTCGGGGGCCATCAGGTAGAGGGCCGACGCGCCGGTCACGGCGGCCTCCCACGTGTCGGGCGCGGACCAGTCGAACCTGGTCTCGCCGCTCCTGGAGGCGGCGCGCACGGGGTGGCCGGCAGCTCGCAGCAGGTCGGCCACGCGACGGCCGGTGGAGCCCGTGGCGCCGAGGACAAGGATCACCTGATCGGTCATGCCCCGAGTCAAGCAAAGGACACCGACAGAACCGGTCAAGGGCGCGGGAGGGCGCGGAGGCGGACCGACGCGGACCGAAGGGGGACGGACGCTGACGGACGGGGACGGACGGGGACGGACGGGGACTATTCGGTCCAGGCGGCCGTGGCGTCGAGGCGCTCGCGCCAGAGCTTCTCGCCGCCCCCGCCCGGCTCCCACCGGGCGCAGAAGTCGAGCAGGTCGCGGCAGCGCGCCACCATGGCCGCCTGGCGCTCCGGCCAGGCGGGGACGGGCTCGGCGTACGCGGTGAAGAAGTGCGACAGCAGCGGCACGTGCTCGGGGTGGTGGCTGCGGACGATCCACTCCAGCCAGGCCAGGTCCTCGACCGGCCGGCCTGGGTGGGCCCACTCCCAGTCGAGGATCGCGATGGTCTCGAACGTGGCCGGGTTGAACAGCATGTTCTGCGGGCCGTAGTCGCCGTGCACGATGCCGAGCCGGTGGATGCGCGACAGCATGCGCCCGCACTCGGTGAACACCTCCACCGCCCGCCCCTCGTCCAGGAGGTCCTGGCCGTGGGAGCCGTCCACGAAACGGGTGGTCAGGCTGGTGGCGGTGACCTGGTGGACGCGGGGGACCGGGAGACGGCCGCGCAGGCGGCGCAGGTATCGGCTCTCCGTGCTCAGCCTGAACGCCGCCTCGGGACCCTGGTAGCACTTCACGACCAGGGCGCCGTCGCCGAATGTGCTGTTGGTGTACCCGTGCTTCACAAGGGTCGATTCTGGCGTACCCGGACCCCTCCCGGGCGCCTCGGCACGCCATCCGGACGGCTCCGATACACGATGTAAGGGCGGAACAAATAGCCCAACGGTGCGGAAAGCGCGTGCACCAAGCGGCTGAACGGGAAAAGTACGAACAGCATCATCCCGATGAGTGTGTGCACCTTGTAAAGATCGCTCGCGCGAGCCATCGCCTCGGCGTCCGGCTGCAGGACGAAGATCCCGCGGAACCAGGGCGCGACCGTGGTGCGATAGCTGACCTCGCTCGGTACGAACCCCGCCACCGTCGTCACCACGCCCGCGACGATGGACCCGGCCAGCACCAGGTACATCACCTTGTCGTTGACCGTGGTCGCCAGGAACACGGGGCCCTGGGTGCGGCGGCGGTAGATCAGCAGGCCCAGCGCCACCAGGGTGACCACGCCGGCCAGGCCGCCCCAGATGAGCGCGTTGAGGTGGTAGGCGTCGTTGGACACGCCGACGGCGTCGGTCCAGGCGATCGGGATGAGCAGGCCCGTCACGTGGCCGACGATCACGAACAGCAGGCCGTAGTGGAACAGCGGGCTGGCCACGCGCAGCAGCGGGCTCTCGTAGAGCTGGGAGGAGCGGGTGGTCCAGCCGAACTTGTCGTACTTGTAACGCCAGATCAGCCCGCCCACGAAGATGACCAGGGTGAGATACGGCGCGACCACCCACAGCGCGCTCTCGACCCAGGTCACAGGTAGCCTCCCACGCTCTCGGCCGGCGGCCCGGCGGCCGCCAGGCGGGCGGCCTTCGCCCGGTCCGCGGCGCTGATGGGCGGCAGGGCCGCGCACACCGTGCCGATCACGTGCCGGTACGGCGAGTCGCGCTCGGTCAGGGCGGTGAGCAGCAGTTCGAGCCCGGCCCGGTGCTCCACCAGCAGCTCGGCGCCCGAGGGGTCGACGGCGGCGAACTCCAGCAGCACCGGGAGGAAGTCCGGCAGCTCGTCGTCCATCAGCTCCCAGCCCGCCGCCCGGTAGCGGCTCTTCAGCGCGGCCAGCGACTCGCCGCGGCGGCGGGTGTCGCCGTCGGTGTAGTAGGTCAGGTAGAGGCAGCAGCGCCGCTGCAGGTCGAACGTGTCCACGTAGTGCGCGGCCAGCTCGCCGGGGCCCAGGCCGGAGACGAGCCCGAGGAACGTGCCGAAGTGCGGCTCGGCGGCCTCCTTGATGAGCGGCAGGCGGCGCCAGAAGCGCTCGTCGGGATAGGCGAGCAGGTGGGCGGCGGCCTGCCAGACGACGGCCTGGGTCATGACTTCTTCCTCCTTGGTGGGAACAGGCCCGCCGGGGTGCCGCGGCCGTCCCAGTTGAGCAGGTTCACCCGGTCGCGGGTGATCTCGTCGCTGGTCTGGCGCTCCTTCAGGCCGTGGAAGCTCTCGATCGAGACCGGGGCCGGCTTGCCGGACGCCTCGCCGAACGGGCCCTGCATGCCCGGCCCCCCGTCGTAGTCGAGGCTGCAGCCGCCCTCCTCCACGACACCCGGCGGGTTGCCGTAGGCGGTCGGGATCACGTAGCGCTCGTCGTACTTGGCCAGGGCCAGCAGGCGGTACATGGCGCGCAGCTCCTCCTCGGACAGGCCGGCGTCCGGCAGGACCGGTCGCTCGCCGAGGTTGACCGCCCGCATGTACGAGCGCATCGCGGCCAGGCGGCGCAGCGCGGCGGTCACGGGCGCGGGGTCCCCGGCGGTGAACAGCTCGGCCAGGTAGTCGATGGGGATGCGCAGCGACTCGATGGCGGCGAACAGGTTGTCCGCGTCCTCGCCGTCGTGGCCGGTGGTGGACAGGGCGTCCACGACGGGGGAGAGCGGCGGGACGTACCAGACCATGGGCAGCGTGCGGTATTCCGGGTGCAGCGGCAGCGCTATCCGGTATTTCTTGATCAGGTCGTAGACGGGCGACCTGCGGGCGGCCTCCAGCCAGTCGGCGGGCAGGCCGGCGGCCTCGGCCTCGGGGCCGTGCGGGTCGATGAAGAGGTCGAGCTGCGCCTCGTACAGGTCGTGCTCGTCGGTCACCGAGGCGGCCTCGGTGACCCGGTCGGCGTCGTACAGCAGGACGCCCAGGTAGCGCAGGCGGCCCACGCAGGTCTCCGAGCAGACCGTGGGCAGCCCCACCTCCACGCGCGGGTAGCAGAACGTGCACTTCTCGGCCTTGCCGGTCTTGTGGTTGAAGTACACCTTCTTGTACGGGCACCCCGTCACGCACATCCGCCAGCCCCGGCACCGGTCCTGGTCGACCAGCACGATGCCGTCCTCGGACCGCTTGTACAGCGCCCCGGACGGGCAGGAGGCCACGCACGACGGGTTGAGGCAGTGCTCGCAGATGCGCGGCAGGTAGAACATGTACGCCTGCTCGAAGTCCAACTTGACCTGGTCCGACACCTTCGCCAGCACCGGGTCGGGGCTCGGGTCGCCGCCCAGGTTGTCGTCCCAGTTGGAGCTCCAGCCGATCTTCACCGGCTCGCCGCTGATCAGGGACCGGGGCGGCGCCACGGGGACGTCGCCGGACAGCGGGGCCGTGGTGAGGTTCTCGTAGTCGTAGGTCCAGGGCTCGTAGTAGTCCTGGATGGAGGGCATCAGGGGGTTGGCGAAGATGCTCAGCAGCTTGCGCAGGCGGCCTCCCGCCCTCGGCTTCAGCGCGCCCCGGCGGGTCAGCTCCCAGCCGCCCCGCCAGCGCTCCTGGTCCTCGTAGCGCCGGGGATAGCCCTGGCCGGGGCGGGTCTCGACGTTGTTGAACCAGACGTACTCGACACCGGGCCGGTTGGTCCACGTCTGCTTGCAGGTGACCGAGCACGTGTGGCAGCCGATGCACTTGTCGAGGTTCATCACCATGGCGATCTGGGCCATCGGCTTCATCAGTACCGCACCTCCTGTGATCTGCGCCGGATGGTGGTGATCTCGTCGCGCTGGTTGCCCGTGGGACCCAGGTAGTTGAAGGCGTACGACAGCTGGGCGTGGCCGCCGATCATGTGGGTGGGCTTGATGAGGACCCTGGTCAGGGCGTTGTGGATGCCGCCCCTGAGACCCGTGGCCTCCGACTTCGGCACGTCGATCAGGCGGTCCTGGGCGTGGTGCATGTAGACGGTGCCCTTCGGCATGCGGTGCGAGACGACGGCCCTGGCCACGACCACGCCGTTGCGGTTGACCGCCTCCACCCAGTCGTTGTCCGCGATCCCCAGGCCGGCGGCGTCCTCGGTGGACATCCAGATCGTCGGGCCGCCTCTGGAGAGGGAGAGCATGAGGAGGTTGTCCTGGTACTCCGAGTGGATCGACCACTTGCTGTGCGGGGTCAGGTAGCGCAGGGTGCCGCTCTCGCCGTACAGCGCGGCCAGGTCCAGCGGGGGGCGGTAGACGGGGAGCGCCTCGCCGTACTCGTGCATCCACTCGTGGTCGAGGAAGAAGTGCATGCGGCCGGTCAGCGTGTGCCAGGGCTTGCCGTGCTCGACGTTGATCGTGAAGGGGGAGTAGCGGCGGTCGTGCGACTCCTTGCCCGACCATTCGGGGCTGGTGGCGACGTGGGTGGGCCTGGCCTGGGTGTCGCCGAAGACGATGCGGTGCCCCTCGTGCGCCAGACCGTCGAGGTTCGCACCCGTGCGCCGGGCGAGCTGCCGGAAGCCCTGCACGGCCAGCCGGCCGTTGCTCACCCCCGACAGCGCGAGGATCGTCTCGCACGCCTTGCTCTCGGTGTCGAGCTCCGGCCGGCCCTTGGCCGCGCCGCGCGGCACCAGGCCGCAGCACTCGCCCAGCCAGGTCACCTCCTCGTCGGGCAGGAACGTCACGCCCTTGACCGGGATGCCCAGCTTCTCCGTGAGCGGGCCCAGGGCGGCCAGCTTCTCCGCCGTCGCGCCGTAGTCGCGTTCGACCACCTTGAGGTCGGGGCCCCGGTCACCGGCGAGCTCGCCGGGGGTGTCGTGCTGGTGCGCGAGCGCCACCACGTCCCTGCGGACGCCCAGGTGCTTCTTGGCGAGGTCGCTGAAGGCGCGGGCGATGGCGTGGAAGGCGGCGAAGTCGGTCCTCGTCTCCCAGGGCGGGTTGATGGCCGGGTTGAAGGCGTGCACGAACGGGTGCATGTCCGTGGAGGACAGGTCGTACTTCTCGTACCAGGTGGCGGCGGGCAGCACGACGTCGGAGAAGACCGTGGAGCTGGTCATCCGGAAGTCCAGGGTCAGGAGGAGGTCCAGCTTGCCCACCGGCGCGTCGGGGTCGGGGTGCCGCAGGTTGGAGGCCGTGCCGAGGAGGTGGTGCAGGAAATACTCGTTGCCCTTGGCGGAGGAGCCCAGCAGGTTCGAGCGCCAGAGGGTCAGCACGCGGGGCCAGTTGCGCGGGTCGTCCGGGTCCTCCGCCGCGTGCCTGAGCCGGCCCGCCGCGAGCTCGGCCCGGGTGTACGCGACGGGGTCGTCGGCGTCGCCCAGCTCCAGGGGGTTGCGGTCGAAGGCGGGCGCCATCGGCATCCAGCCGTTGCGGATCGACTCCGTCACCAGGTCGGCCGTGTGCTTGCCCCGGAACGCGCCCCTGGCCAGGGGGCTGGTCAGCTCGCCGGCGTCGAAGTGGTCGTAGCGCCACTGGTCGGTGTGCAGGTACCAGTACATGGTCCCGGGGACCTGCCTCGGTGGCCGTGCCCAGTCGAGGGCGCCCGCCAGCAGGGACCAGCCGGCCAGCGGGCGGCACTTCTCCTGGCCGACGTAATGGGCCCAGCCGCCGCCGTTGCGGCCCTGGCAGCCGGTCAGGACGAGGAGCGACAGGAAGGCCCGGTAGATCGTGTCGCTGTGGAACCACTGGGCGGCGCCGGCGCCCAGGATGATCATGCACCTGCCCCGGGTCGCCTCAGCCGTCCTGGCGAACTCCCTGACGATCTTCACCGCCCGTCCGGCCGGCACACCGGTGATGGGCTCCTGCCAGGCGGGCGTGTAGGGCTCCGCCGGGTCGTCGTAGCCGGTGGGCCAGGTGCCGGGCAGGCCGGGGCGGTGCACGCCGTACTGGGCCAGGAGGAGGTCGTAGACCGTCGTGACCGTCCGGCCGGCGATCCGGTGGACGGGGACGCCTCTGCGCACCGAATGGCCGCCGTCGAAGCGGGGGAGCAGGACCTCCGCCGCCTCGGCCCCGTAGAGGGTGAGCTTCGGGGGCGAGTCGAGGTTCAGGTTCCAGCGGCCCAGGCCGGAGTCCGTCCAGCGGAAGCCGGCCGAGCCGTTCGGGACCACGGGCTCGCCGGTCTCCGCCATGAGGACGGTCTTATACTCGGCCGCCTCCTCCTCCGAGCCCAGATCCCTGGCCGTGAGGAAGCTGCCGGGCACGTACGCGTCCCCGTGCCGCTCCAGCGTGACCAGGAACGGCAGGTCGGTGAAGCGCTTGACGTAGTCGGCGAAGTAGGGGGTCTCCCGGTCGACGAAGAACTCCTTCAGCAGCACGTGCCCCATCGCCATGGCCAGCGCCCCGTCCGTGCCGGGGCCCACGGAGAGGAACTCGTCGGCGAACTTGGCCGCGTCGTTGTAGTCGGGGGAGATCACCACGACCTTCTGGCCCCGGTAGCGGGCCTCGGCCATCCAGTGGGCGTCCGGGGTGCGGGTGACCGGGACGTTGGAGCCCCACATCATCAGGTACGCGGCGTCCCACCAGTCCGCCGACTCCGGCACGTCCGTCTGGTCGCCGAACACCTGCGGGGAGGCCACCGGGAGGTCGGCGTACCAGTCGTAGAAGGACAGCATCGTGCCGCCGATCAGGGACACGAACCTGGCGCCGGTGGCGTGGGAGACCATCGACATGGCCGGGATGGGGGAGAACCCGGCGATCCGGTCGGGGCCGTAGGTCCTGATGGTGTGGACGTGGGCGGCGGCGACCAGCTCGGTGGCCAGGTCCCAGCTGACGCGGACGAGGCCGCCGTGGCCTCTGGCGCTCTGGTACTTCGCCCTCTTGTCGGGATCTGTGGTGATCTCGGCCCAGGCGGCCACCGGGTCGCCGAGGCGTTCCTTCGCCTCCGCGTACATCTCGACCAGGACACCCCGCGCGTACGGGTAGCGGATCCGGGTCGGCGAGTAGGTGTACCAGGAGAAGGCGGCGCCGCGCGGGCAGCCGCGCGGCTCGTACTCGGGGCGGTCGGGGCCGACGCTCGGATAGTCGGTCTCCTGGGTCTCCCACGTGATGATGCCGTCCTTGACGTACACCTTCCACGAGCACGAGCCCGTGCAGTTCACGCCGTGCGTGGAGCGGACCACCTTGTCGTGGCTCCAGCGGTCACGGTAGAAGGCGTCGCCTTCCGTGCCGCCCTTCAGGAAAAGGGTGTGCAGGTCGCCGCTGGTCGTCGATCTGCGCAGGAAGCGGCCGGTCTTCAGCAGGACGTCCTCGGCGCTCATACCCCCACTTCATCACAGAAGGTGACCACCTGTTACACAGGGTGTATGTCTGAGCTTCGTAAAGGTCAGGTGCGGAACCTGGCTCTGGCCACGGCGGCGTTCGCCGTGACGTTCTGGGCCTGGAACCTCATCGGGCCCCTGTCAGGGAGCTACAGCAGGCAACTGGGCCTGTCGCCGACGCAGACATCGCTGCTGGTGGCGATCCCGGTGCTGGTCGGCTCGCTGGGGCGGATCCCGGTGGGGGTGCTGGCCGACAGGCTCGGCGGGCGGCGCATGTTCGCGATCATCTGTTTCGTGTCGATCGTGCCGGTCCTGTTCGTCGGCTGGTCGGACTCGTACGGCTGGCTGCTGTTCTGGGGGTTCCTGCTGGGCATCCCCGGCACGTCGTTCGCGATCGGGATCCCGTTCGTGAACGCCTGGTACGAGCCCGCCCGGCGGGGTTTCGCCACCGGCGTGTTCGGGGCGGGCATGGGCGGCACGGCGCTGTCGGCGTTCTTCACGCCGCGCGTGGTCGAGGAGTTCGGGCGGCCGGCCGCGCACATCCTCATGGCGGCGATGCTGGCGCTGATGGGTGTGATCATGATGGGCGGCAGCCGGGACTCGCCCGCCTGGTCGCCCGCGACCTCCCCCGCCCTGCCCAGGATGCGGGCGGCCACGAAGATCAAGGCGACCTGGCAGTGCGCCTTCCTGTACGCGGTGGCGTTCGGCGGGTTCGTGGCCTTCTCCACGTACCTGCCGACGCTGCTGCAGAACGTCTACCACTTCGTCCAGACCGACGCCGGGCTGCGCACGGCCGGGTTCTCGATCGCGGCCGTGCTGTCCAGGCCGCTCGGCGGCACGCTCTCCGACCGGATCGGGGCGGTCAGGGTGCTGCTGATCTCGTTCGGCGGCACCGTGCTGATGGCGCTCGTGCTGGCGTTCAAGCCGCCGGTCGAGGTGCCCGCCGGGGTGAGCTTCGTGCTCATGGCGTTCTTCCTGGGGCTGGGCACGGGCGGGGTGTTCGCGTTGGTGGCCCGGCTGGTCGAGGCGTCCAGGGTGGGGACGGTGACCGGGCTGGTGGGGGCGGCCGGCGGGCTCGGGGGATACTTCCCGCCACTGGTGATGGGGGCGGTGTACACGGCCACCGGGGCGTACACGATTGGTTACCTGTTGCTGGCGGGGACGGCGGCGGTGGCGCTGGTGTACACGCTGCGGGCATTCCGGACGCTGTAGGGGTGGCCCGTGTTCAGGGAAAATGGTTTGCCGGGCCGGGGGGTGCCTTGTCAAGGTTGTCAGGCTATGCGCTCCCTTCCTGAAGCCGATCCCGGCGTGCCCGACATACGCAGCCCTCTTCGTTTCCTGTGGTGGAACGCGGGGCGGCAGGCGTCATCCCTTCTTGCGGGCATCGGCTTCGCCACCCTGTGGTGGCTGGTGCAGGCCCTGATGCCGGCCGTGCTGGGGAAGGGCATCGAGGCCGTCACCGCCAAGGACACCGGGGCGCTGTGGCTGTGGGCGGCGATCCTGTTCGGGCTCGGCCTGATCCAGGCGTTCACCGGGGTCATGCGGCACCGGATGGCCGTCTACAACTGGCTGGCCGCCGCCTACCGCACCGTGCAGCTCACCGCCCGCCAGGCCACCAGGCTCGGCGCCACGCTGCCGAAACGGCTCTCGACCGGCGAGGTCGTCAGCGTCGGCAACTCCGACATCGCCCACATCGGCAGCTCCATGGACATCCTGCTGCGCGGCACCGGCGCGATCGTGGCCATCGTCACCGTCACCGTGATCCTCATCTCCACCTCGCTGCCGCTCGGACTGCTGGTGCTGTTCGGGGTGCCGCTCATGGCCCTCGCCGTCGGCCCGCTGCTGCGGCCGCTGCACGGACGGCAGCGCACGCAGCGCGAGCTGTCCGGCGAGCTGTCCACCAGGGCCGCCGACATCGTGGCCGGGCTGCGGGTGCTGCGCGGGATCGGCGGGGAGCAGGTGTTCTCCGAGCGCTACCGTGAAGAGTCGCAGCGCGTGCGCCGGGCCGGGGTGCGGGTCGCCGGGGTCGAGTCGGTGCTCGAAGGCGCCCAGATCGTGCTGCCGGGGCTGCTCATCGCGATCGTCACCGGCGTCGGCGCCACCTTCGCCGTCGCCGGTGAGATCCCCACCGGGCAGCTCGTCGCCTTCTACCTGTACGCGGTGTTCCTCATCGGGCCCATGCGCACGCTCACCGAGGCCGCCGACAAGCTCACCAAGGGCCATGTCGCGGCCGGGCGGGTGATCCGGATCCTGTCCATCGAGCCCGAGATCACCGGCGGCACGGGGGGCAGCGAGGGCGGAGTGCTGCGCGACTCGTACAGCGGTGTCACGCTCCAACCCGGCTCGCTCACCGCCGTCGCCGCCGGCACCCCCGAGGAGGCCATCGCCATCGCCGACCGCCTCGGCCGCTACGCCGACGGCGACGTCACCTTCGGCGCCGAGGAGCTGCGTACGCTGCCGCTCGATCAGGTCCGCTCCCGGATCCTGGTCGCCGACAACGGGGCCCGGCTGTTCAACGGCCGGCTCCGCGACGAGCTGGACGTACGCGGGAAGGCCGACGGCGACCAGATCCGCGACGCCCTGCACGCCGCCTGCGCCACCGACATCGTCGAGGCCCTGCCCGAGGGGCTCGACGCCCAGGTGGCCGAGGCGGGGCGGGAGTTCTCCGGCGGGCAGCAGCAGCGGCTGCGCCTGGCCAGGGCGTTGCTGGCCGACCCGGAGGTGCTCATCCTGGTCGAGCCGACCAGCGCCGTCGACGCCCACAGCGAGGCCCGCATCGCCGAGCGGCTGGTCAAGGCCCGCGCCGGCCAGACCACCATGATCTGCACGACCAGCCCGTTGGTGCTCGATCGGGCCGAGCATGTGATCTATGTCGAGGGCGGGCGGGTGCTGGCGGAGGGGACTCATCGGCAGTTGCTGGACAGTTCGCCCGAATACGCGGCGACCGTGACGCGCGGGGAGGACTGACGTGATGACCCGCGCGGTGAGGACCGACCTGATGACCCACGCCGCCCTCGCGGTGGGCGGTTCCGTCGTGACCCCTCACTTCCCTGGGGTGGGTTTCGTCGAGACCGCCCCCGCCTTCACGGGGGCGGGTTTCGTCGAGACCGCCACTGACTTCGCGGGGGCGGGTTTCTTCGCGACCGCCACTGACTTCGCGGGGGCGGGTTTCTTCGCGACCGCCCCTGGCTTCCCGGCGGTGGGCTTCGTGGTGACCGCCTCTGACTGTTCGGCGGAGGACTGAGAGAGCCATGGCCCGTGAGATCCTGCCGGTCGCCGACCGGAAACAAGTGCGTGCCTACGCCAGACGGCTGACCCTGAAATATCCGCGCCGGCTCGCCTTCACCCTGCTCCTGCACGGCCTGGCCGCCGTCGCCGGGCTGGTCGTGCCGTGGCAGCTCGGCGAGCTGGTCCAGGACGTCCAGTACGGCGCCGAGGTCAACGTCGCCGTCGTGGCCGCCGCCATCGGCGGGTTCCTGCTGCTGCAGGGCGTCCTCATGCGGTACGCCGTGCTGGCCTCGGCCAGGCTGGGCGAGAAGGTGCTCGCCGAGCTGCGCGAGGAGTTCGTGGACCGGGTGCTCGGCCTGCCGCTGTCCACCGTCGAGCGGGCCGGGTCCGGTGACCTCATCACCAGGACCTCCCGCGACGTGGACGCGCTGTCGCGCACCGTGCGGCACGCCGTGCCCGAGACGCTGATCGCCATGGTCACCTTCGTGATCACGATCGGCGCGATGCTGCTGGTCAGCCCGCTGCTCATGCTGCCGATGCTGGCGGCGGGGCCGGTGATCTACATCTCCACCCGCAGGTACCTGCGACGGGCGCGCGACGGCTACCTCCGCGAGAACGCCGCCTACGCCGACGTGACCGAGGGCCTGGCCGAGACCGTCGAGGGCGCCCGGGCCGTGGAGGCGCTGGGGCTGCGGGAGCGGCGGCGGGCGCGTACGGACGGGGACATCGCCCGGTCGTTCGCGGCCGAGCGGTACACCCTCGGCCTCCGCACCCGGTGGTATCCCGCCGTCGAACTGGGCTACGTGATCCCGGTGGTGGCCGCGCTGCTGGTCGGCGGGCTGTTCTACGCCAGTGACTGGGTGACGCTCGCCCAGGTGGCCACCGCCACGCTCTATGCGCAGCAGCTCATCGACCCGCTGGACCGGTTCCTGATGTGGATCGACGAGTTGCAGGTGGGCGGGGCTTCGATGGCCCGGCTGCTGGGGGTGGCCAACGTACCCGACGATCGGGTGGCCTCTTCGGAGCGGCCCACCGGGGAACTGCTGGAGGCGTCCGGGGTCCGGTACGCGTACCGGGAGGGGCGGGACGTGCTGCACGGCGTGTCGCTGACCGTCCAGCCCGGTGAGCGGCTGGCCATGGTGGGGCCGTCGGGGGCCGGGAAGTCCACGCTGGGGCGGTTGCTGGCCGGGATCCACGGGCCGCGTACCGGGGCGGTGACCGTGGGCGGGGTGCCCCTGGTGGACCTGCCGCTGGACGACCTGCGCGGGCACGTCGCGCTGGTCACCCAGGAGCACCACGTGTTCAAGGGGTCGCTGCGGGACAACCTGCTGATCGCCCGTCCCGACGCCTCCGACACCGCCGTCCTGAAGGCGCTGGAGGCGGTGGACGCGCTGGACTGGGTGCGGGGGCTGCCCTCGGGGCTGGAGACCGAGGTGGGGTCGGGCGGGCTCGCGGTGTCGCCCGCGCAGGCCCAGCAACTCGCCCTCGCCCGCCTGGTGCTCGCTGACCCCCACACCCTGGTGCTCGACGAGGCCACCTCGCTCATCGACCCCCGGGCCGCCCGGCACCTGGAACGCTCACTGGCCGCCGTCCTGGAGGGCCGGACGGTGATCGCCATCGCGCACCGCCTGTACACGGCACACGACGCCGACCGGGTGGCCGTGGTGGAGGACGGGCGGATCACCGAGCTGGGGTCACATGAGGACCTGGTGGCGGAGGGGGGCTCGTACGCGGCCCTCTGGGGCAGCTGGCACGGCACCCCAACCCCCACCCGCTCCTGACACGTCACCCTCATCCGCTCCTGACCCATCCCCAACCACGCTCCTCACCCAGGGGTTGCGGCGGGGGTGGGTGGGCGTGGTCAGGCCACGGGGTGGGGGTTGGAGTGGTCAGGCCACGGAGTGGGATCGGGGGCGCTCGGGCCACGGGTGGGGAGGCAGCCCATTGGGGCGGAGCGGTCAGGCCACGGAGTGGGGTGGGGGCGGTCAGGCGACGGGGTGCCACGTTGGGCCGTCGGCGGTGGTGTCCACGCGGCCGAACGCCACGTCGGCGAAGTGCACGCCGAAGCCGAACGTGTTCGGTTCCTGCAGTTCCTGGACCAGCCGGCGCCGGTGCACGGCTGATTCGGCGGAGTCCAGGTCTGAGCCGGCCGACCACTCCGGGTGGCGGATCTGGACGGCGGAGTGGAGGGCGTCGCCGAACGCGATCAGGCGCCGGCCGCCGGACTCGATCGTGTAGCTCGCGTGACCGACCGTGTGGCCCGGGGTGAGCAGCAGGCGCACCCCCGGGAAGATCTCCTCGCCGTTCGTGACCGTGCGCGCCCGGGTCGCCAGCGTGGCGAGCATCTCCTCAGTCGTGCCGTGTGCGGTGCTCAAATGACGTTGTGACCATTCGGGCTCGGAGAACAGGTAGTCGGCCCCGGTGAAGGCGGGCCGGTCCCTGTCCGGTGCGGGGTGGTAGGCCCAGCCCAGGTGGTCGATGTGCAGGTGGGTGAAGGCCACTGCTTCGATGTCCTCCGGGCGGCGGCCGAGCTTGGCGAGGTTGGCCAGCAGGTCGCCCCCACGCAGGCTCCGATCAGCGGATTGCCTGGATCGTCGGGCAGCGACACGGGGCCCACACCGACGTCGATCATCAGAGCTCTCTCGCCGTGCTCGACGAGCAGCCCCCCGATCGTGGCCACCAGGTTTCCTCCGTCGTCGAGGAAGGCGGCGTTGTCCTCCCAGTCCCGCTCGGTCGCGGCGGGCAGCCACCCGTACGGCTTCAGCTTCACCACCCCATCGGGCACGTAGCTGAGATTGAGGTCTCCCAGCTGGAGCGACCGGATGGGGGACGGGCGGGTGAGGCGCTCTTCGTAGGTGCTCATGCGAGGAACTTACAACTAGAACTATTCAAGCTGCAAATATGATGACTTGAGGTAATCTGACCGTATGACGTCGTCGTTCGAGGGTTCTCTTGCCGAAGCGGAGGCCCAGGCCATCGCCGAGCGGAACCTGTGTGGGCTGGTCAGCGCGTTGTCCAGACAGATCGAGGGACACGTCCGGGAACGGGCGGCGGCACTGGACCTGACCGCACCCCAGGCGACCGCGCTGCGCGAGCTCACCGGGCCGTTGACCATGCGCGACCTGGCCGATCGGATGGGATGCGAGCCGTCCAACGCCACGTTCGTGGTTGACCGGCTGGAGGAGCAGGGCATCGTCGAACGCCGGCCGCACCCGACCGACCGCCGGGCCAAGCAACTCGTCCTGACTCCCGAGGGTGTCGCGCTCCGCGAGCGGTTGATCGAGAAGCTCACGGAGGGCTCGCCGATGGCCGGGCTCACCCCGCAGGAGCAGACCACTCTGCAAGAGTTGCTCCAGCGCGCATTGCATTGAGGTGCGGTGGCCCGCCGCTGGTCCAAGGTCAGTCAGTCCTAGTATCGGCACAGTCCGCCGGCCCTAATATCGGCACGGTCCGCCGGTCCTAATACCGGCACGTCCTCTGTCAGTGCAGGTTTGGTGATGGTGGAGGTTCGGTGGTCCCTGCACTAGGGGTGTGGGTGTTGGTGGGCGATCTCCGAGCTCAGGATGGTGCCGGGGCGGAGCTGGCCGTTCCGGGACTGGTGGTGTGGGTGTTGGTGGGTCGGTTCCGGGACTGGTGGTGTGGGTGTTGGTGGGTCGGTTCCGGGACTGGTGGTGTGGGTCTTGGGGTCAGTGGGTGAGTCTGCGGGGGGTCAGCACGGGGTTTTTGGTTCTGGCAGGGTGCGGTCGGTGAAGTAGCGGTTGATGTGGTCGCGGGCGCAGGTGTTGACTCCGTAGAGGGTGTGTCCGGGGCCGTCGTGGTGGATGGTGACGCTGCCCGGCACCTGGGACAGCACGCGGGCCACCGCATCCGACTCGCCCCACGCACCGGCTCCGAGCAATGGGGGCAGGTTTTTGGGGAGGGCGGCGGGTGGGTTGGTTACCGGAACCGGCCAGCCGATGCAGTTGAGGGTCCCTACGGCGATGGTGTTGGCGGTGCCCGTG
The DNA here is from genome assembly GCF_052246675.1 of Nonomuraea sp. KM90. NCBI lineage: Bacteria > Bacillati > Actinomycetota > Actinomycetes > Streptosporangiales > Streptosporangiaceae > Nonomuraea > Nonomuraea sp. KM90. The sequence continues at coordinate 75,470 of NZ_JBQQCB010000011.1, forward strand.
TTGGGGGCGATCTTGCGTAGGCGGCTGATCAACGCGGTCATTTCCTTGCGGTTGGCGAAGCGGGGCCAGTCAGTGCATTCCGTGACGCCGGTGGCCTGGTCGGGGTAGCGGCCGCCACGAGCAGGGACGAAGTCGGAGGCGTCGCCCTCGCTTGCCTTGCGGATCGCACCCGCCAACTTGGGCCAGGCCGGGGCCCCCTGGCGGGCGAGGGCTATGGCGAAGGACTGGAGGTCGCGGGCCTTGTAGGCGACGTTTTCTGTTGTGGTGGGAATCGGGGTGCGGTCGGCCTGGGCGACGAGCGCACGCCAGAGTACGGGCACGTCCGCGCAGGCGTTGGAGGCGCACCAGGTGAAGAAGCGCCGCATCATCCGGTCGTTGATCTTGGCCGTCTCCTCCAGCTCGCGTCGCCAGTCGGCGGCACTGTGGTTCCAGGTGCCGTCGAGCACCATCGTGCGGACCCGGTCAGGGAAGAGGCGGGCGTAGGCCTGGCCGTAGAAGCCGGCGTAGGAGGCGCCGTAGTAGTTGAGCTTGTCCTCGCCGAGGGCCTTCCTGATCGCCTCCATGTCCCTGGCCTGGTCGGCTGAGCTCATGTTGGCGAACAGCTCGGGGTCCTTGAGGCGGCAGGCTTCGGCGTAGCCTCGGTTGGCGTCGGACAGGCGGCCGAAGTCGGCGTCGTCCCTAGGGAAGTCGGCGATGGGGATGCGGGTCCAGGTGCACGGCAGGCCCGTGCTGAGACCTTGGAACTGCTCGCTGCCGTAGCCGCGGGTGTCCCACGTGATGAGGTCCATCTGCTTTTGGCGCAGATCGGCCCACCAGGCGGAGAGGGATTGGGTCAGGGAGATGCCCGGGCCGCCGGGGCCGCCATAGGCCACCAGGACCGAGCCTTTTGAGGTGCCGGTGGTCGCCTTCAGACGGCCCACCTTAAGGGTGATCTTGCGGCCGGTGGGTTTCTGCCAGTCCACGGGGACCTGGAGGTCGGCGCAGTCCATGCCGATCTTGTCGTTGGGGCATGGCTGCCATTTCAGGGTGGATGGCGAGAGCGTTGCAGGGCCTGTGGTTGCGGCTACGGCCGGCGCGGGGTTCAGGGCTGCTGCGCTGAGCAGGACCAAGACGATGGTGAGGGGCTTGGTGACGGCGAGGAGCTTGGTGATGGTGAGGGGCTTGGTGATAGTGAGGGGCTTCGGCATGGCGTTCACGATGCCGGAGCTGGTGGTGGGATCGCGTCGGACCTGGGTTTGGTTTTCGGGGGTGGCGGGTCGGACCAGGGGTTGACAGACCGTGGCTTGATGGTCGCGGGTGTTCGGTGGTGCCCGGGTGCTTGGCCAACGCCATGGGATGTCCGTCCCTGCGGGCGCGGCAGTGGGACCCAGGCGCCGGTGCGGGAGTGAAGGGGGGTGCCGGGAAGGCGGGTGCGGGGGTGGACGTCGGCGCGGGGGTGGATGGGCGGTGCGGGTGGACGGACGGTCCGGGTGGACGGACGGTCCGGGTGGACGGACGGTCCGGGTGGACCGGCGGACCCGGGTGGACCGGCGATGCCGGTGGATGGGCGGTGCGGGGCGGTGCAGGGAAGGCGGGGTTGCCGGTGGATGTCTCCGGCAAGCCCCGCCGCCCTCTGACGGCCGCGGGCTCAGCCCAGGGATCGCTTGAGGAAGTCCACCTGGAGCAGGAGCAGGTTCTCCGCCACGACCTCCTGCGGCGTCATGTGGGTCACGCCCGACAGCGGCAGCACGCTGTGCGCGCGCCCGGCCGCGAGGAGGGCCGAGGACAGGCGGAGCGTGTGGGCGGCCACGACGTTGTCGTCCGCCAGGCCGTGGATCAGCAGCAACGGGCGTTCGAGCTTGGCCGCGTCCGCGAACAGCGAGGACTTCTCATAGACCTCCGGCTGCTGGTCGGGGTGGCCGAGGTAGCGCTCCGTGTAGCAGGTGTCGTACAGGCGCCAGTCCGTCACCGGCGCGCCCGCCACCGCCGCGTGGAACACGTCGGGACGGCGCAGCACCGCGAGGGCGGCCAGGAAACCGCCGAACGACCAGCCGCGGATGGCCACCCGCGTCAGGTCGAGGTCGTCGGGATATTGCTCGGCCACCCCTTGCAGGGCGTCGATCTGGTCGTCGAGCGCGGGGGTCGCGAGGTCGTTGAGCACGGCGCGCTCGAAGTCGGTGCCCCGGCCGGGGGTGCCGCGGCCGTCGGCGACGATGACGGCGAAGCCCTGCTCGGCGAACCACTGGCTCTCCAGGAACGCGCCGCGCCGGTTGAGCACCCGCTGCGCGTGCGGCCCGCCGTACGGGTCCATCAGCACCGGCAGCCGGCCCGACCCCTGTTCGTACCAGGAAGGCAGCACCACGGCGGTGGCCAGCTCGCGGCGGCCGGAACGGCCGATCGAGACCCGCAGGTCGAGGCCGGGACGCTCGGCGAACGACGGGATCGGCACCGCCATGCCGTCACGTCGTACGACCGTGGTCGAGACGCCCTCGGCGTCGAGGCTCTGCTCGGTGAGCACGCCCACCCCGCCCGACATCCGCCCCGAGAACACCCCGGAACGGGTCGAGACAGGCAGCAGTGAATGCCCGTCCCAGGTCCACAGGTGGATCTCGGTCGGGTCGCCGCTCGCGCTGAACAGCACGCTGTCGTGGTCGACGTCGAGCACGGCCCGCACCTGCAGCGTCGGGGGCGTGACCGCGCGGTCGCCCACGAACAGCCGGTGACCGCCCTCGGAGTTGGCCACCCACACCAGCGAACCGTCGTCGAGGTGCGCGGGCACGCCGCCGGTGATGTCGACCCAGGCGGGGTCGGTGTCCTCGCGCACCAGCGTGGACGCGCCCGTCGCCGGATCGACCGTGAACAGCCGCATCGTCCGCTGGTCGCGGGTCAGCGTCACGATCGACAGCGCGTGGGAGTCCCAGGCCGCCGTGGCGAGGTATTCCTCGGAGTACGGCACCGCCACCCGCGACCCGTCGAGCCCCAGCACGAACAGCTCGGTGGCCGCGTTGGGAGTCCCGGCGGCCGGATAGCGCTGGGCCACGGGCGGACGATCGGGGTTGGCCGGGTCGGCGATGTGCCACACGTGCACGGGGGCGTCGTCGGCGCGCTCGGCCAGGAGCGCGTCGCTCTCCGGCGCCCACCAGTAGCCGCGCATCCGGTCCATCTCCTCGGCGGCGATGAACTCGGCCAGCCCGTACGTCACCGTCTCCGACTCCGGCTCGGCCAGCGCACGATCCACGCCCGAGCCCAGGTCCTGGACGCGCAGGGCGCCACCCGTGACGTACGCGACATGCCGCCCGTCGGGGGACAACCGGGGATCGATGACCGCACCCGGCGTGTCGAGCCTGCGCGCTTCCCCGCCCGCCAGGTCGATCACGTAGAGCCCGCCGGACAGGGCGAAACAGACCCTGGTCAGATCGGAGTCGGCGGCGAAGGCGACCACGCCGCCGGCCGCCTCGCGGCTGCGCTCGCGCCTGGCCCGCTCCTCCGGCGGCAGGTCCTCCTCGGAGGCGTGCAGCGTGCGCGGGTCGACGACCAGGCGCTCGACATGCGTCTCCGTGTCGAGCTCCCACAGGCAGGTCACCGGGTCGGTGCCCGACTTCGTCCGCAGGAACACCACCCGGCCGCCGTCCGGGGAGATCGTGAAGCCTCTGGGCACTCCCAGCGTGAACCGGCGGGTCCTGGCAGACAGTCGTGGGAAGCTCTCGCTCATGGCCTCAATCCTGCCATTGCTACGCTCGTGGGCATGACTGATCGACGGCTGCTGCTCGTGCACGCCCACCCGGACGACGAGTCGATCGGCACCGGCGCGACCATGGCGAAATACGTGGCGGAGGGCACCCACGTCACGCTCGTGACCTGCACGCTGGGCGAGGAGGGGGAGATCATCCCCGGCGACCTCGCGCACCTGGCCGCCGACCAGGACGACGCCCTGGGCCCCTACCGGATCGGCGAGCTCGCCGCCGCCTGCCAGGCCCTCGGCGTCGAGGACCACCGCTTCCTGGGCGGCCCCGGCCGCTGGCGGGACTCCGGCATGATGGGGGTGGCCACCAACGAGCACCCGAAGGCGTTCTGGCGCGCCGACCTCGACGAGGCGGCGGGCGAGCTGGTCAAGGTCATCCGCGAGGTACGCCCGCAGGTCCTCGTCACGTACGACGACAACGGCTTCTACGGCCACCCCGACCACATCCAGGCGCACCGCGTTTCGCGCAGAGCGTTCGAGCTGGCCGCGAAACCGGACTTCGGCGAGGGCGAGCCCTGGCAGATCGCGAAGTTCTACCACACGGCGGTCGCCAGGTCCGTCATGCGGCGCGCGGCGGAGGCGCTGCTGGAGGCCGACGTCGACTTCATCACCGAGAACGTCGACGACGTGCAGTTCGGCAGCGAGGACGAGGACATCACCACCGAGATCGACGCCCGCCCCTGGATCGGGAACAAGCTGGAGGCCATGCGCGCGCACGCCACCCAGATCAGCGTGGAGGCGCCGTGGTTCGCGCTGTCCAACAACATCGGCCAGGAGGTGCTGGCCGTCGAGCACTACACGCTGGCCATCGGCGTGCCCGGCCCGCCGGTGCCCGGACCGCCCGTCGAGGCCGGGGGGCTCGGTGAGCCGCACAACCGCGAGAACGATCTCTTCGCGGGCATCCACTAATCTCGTACGACATGGAACATCGCAGCCAGGCCGAGTCGGCGCTGGCCGGGGCGGCGTACGGCATGCTGTTCGTCCTGGGCGTCGTCATGGGGATCGTGGGCGGGTTCACGCATCCCGTGTGGCAGCCCGGGCCGATCCCGGGCTCGGCGGTCGTCTGGGTGCTGGTGCTGTTCGGCGTGTGCCTGGGGGCGGGCAAGCTGATGCGCGCCCGGCTCGGGGCCATGGCGGCGGCGCTCGGGTGGCTGCTGGTGACGATGCCGTTCACGCTGGAGCTCCAGGCGGGGGACCTGGTGATCGCCCACGGCGCCGCCGGTTATGTCTACCTGTACGGAGGGTTGGTGGGCCTCGTCGTGGCCTATCTGCTTTCGCCCTCGTCAAGAGGTGGATCATGGCTCCTGCACGGGTACCCTCCGAAGAATCCGACGTAGCGGCATAAAGTAGCTAGGTGCATTCCATCGAGCGGCACGTGGACCCGGGAACATACCGCAAGGTCGTCGGCCGCTTCGCCACCGGAGTCGCGATCGTGACGACCAGGCTGGGCGACGTCGACCACGCGATGACGGTCAACTCCTTCACCTCCGTCTCCCTCGAACCGCTGCTCGTGCTGTTCTGCGCGGAGAAGCTGGCCCGGTTCCACGACGCGGTGCTGGAGGCCGGGGTGTGGGGGGTGTCGGTGCTGCCCGCCTCGATGGAGGACGCCTCGCGGTTCTTCGCCCATCGGGGGCGCCCCCTGAACGGGCAACTCGCCACGTGGGCGCACCATCGGGGTGAGTCGGGGGTGGCGCTGTTCGACGGGGCGATCGCCACCGTGGAGGCCGCGACGTCGGCGGTGCACGACGGTGGTGACCACTCGATCGTGGTGGGCGAGGTGACCGCGCTGGACATTCCGGCGGACGGGGCGCCGCTGCTCTATCACGAGGGCCGCTACAAGTCCCTCTGACCCGCGCCGGGCCACTGCGGCAGGACCCTCTTGGTCGCGCCGGGTCCGCCGGCCGCATGCCGGACCCTCTGGCTCGGTAGGGCCGCTGGAGGGCCGTCGGAGGGCCGTTCGAGGCTGTGCGGCAGGCGTGGATCGGGCCAGGCGCCTGGCCTGGCCCGATCAGCTGCCGTGTCCCGGGCTTACTGCGCGGGAGGGGTGACCGTTTCCGACGGTGTGGTCGTCGGGGTCTCGGTCGGCACGCTCGTGTCCGTCGGCGTCGGGGTCTCCGTGGGAAGTTCCGTGGGAGGCTCCTCGGACGGTGGCGGACAGGTGGGGATCTCCGTGGGGGTCACCGTGGGCGACACGGTGTCCGTCGGAGGGTCGGTGGGGGTGTCGGTCGGGGTTTCCGTCGGGGTGTCGGTCACGGTGCCCGTCGGCGTGGGCGTCGGGGTCTCCGTGACGGTGGGTGTCACGCTCTCGGTCGGGGAGACAGTCGGGGAAACGGTTTCGGTCGGCGACACGGTGCCGGTGGGTTCTTCGGACGGCGGGAGGGTGTCCGTCGGCTCCACGAAGGGCTGACAGGTGAACGTCTCCGTGACCGTCGGGCCGGGCTCAGTGACGGTGACCGTGGGACCTGGTTCGGTCACCGTGACCGTCTCTCGTACGGTGACGGTCGGCAGGGGCGCCATGGCGGCGGCGGCCTGCCCTCTCTTCTTGTACGTGCCCCAGCCCAGCCGGGCCGTCGTGCTTGCTTCGCCACCGAGCACCGTGAGCTCCACGCTCGCGGTCTTGCACGATCTCTTCTTGCACACCCTCTGCTTGACGTTGAAGAGGGCCGCTCCCTCGTAGGTGACAGAGACGTTCAGATAGGAAACGCCTCTTCTCTTGACCACCCGCGTCTCGGCGGTGTACTCCCCGTTCGTGGGGCTCGCCGTCGGCGTGGGGGTCTCGGTCGGGGACGGCGACGTCGTGGGGGGCGGCGACGTGGTCGGGTCGCCGGCTAACGCCACTCGCGCGTTGAGAGGAGTGTCAGTGAATCGTAGGGGATCGGTCGCTGACGTCTGGGTGATCGCGACTCCGCCGGCTCCTGCCAGTGCAACGGTGCCGAGCAGCGCGCCCAGGATGGAGAATCTCATAATCCTGCTCTTGTGGGAGATTTCAGGACGGGGATCATTATTCCGACTTGTCAAGATTGGTCAAGACTGAGACGCATGGACAGGCGCTTCTGGTTCCGGCGTGCGGCGAACTACATCAATCTTTCGACGCCGCTCGGTTTGCTGATCGCGATCGTCGGTGGCGCGACCAGGCAGCCCGGTCCGAACGGGCTCGTCCTGGCCTTCGGCTACCGCTACCGCTTCCCCGTCGCGGGGGCGTTCACGGTCGGGAACGTCGTCCTGACCAGGAGAGACTCGCTGGACGAGCAGCTCATCCGCCATGAGGGGCGACACGCCACGCAGTGGGCGTGGTGCGTCGGGCTGCCCATGTTGCCGCTCTATCTGGCGGCCATGCTCGCCTCGGTGATCGTCTGTGGCCATCAGGCTTCGTACAACGTCTTCGAGCGACTCGCGGGTCTGGATGACGGCGGCTATCCCCGGCAGCCGGTGTGGTGGCGGCGGCCGAGGAGCGATCGCTGACCAGCGGGCTGGATCCGGCCCAGGACGAGGGTGGCGATGGCCAGGCCCGAAATGGCGCCGGCGCAGAGGACCGAGGCGGTGGACGCGGACACGGGGGTGAGGCCGGCCACGGCGAGGGCCGAGACGGCCGTGGCTGAGGTCACGTAGGTCCACGTCGCCAGCCGCACCATCCGCAGCCGCTGGGGCTCTGAGAGCGACGTGTGGGCCAGGAGCCAGGCCAGGGCGGGTAGGAGCAGGACGCCGTGCATGAAGACCGCGTGCGCGGGCTTCAGCGCCACGGCCACCGTGTACGCGAGCCGCTGGTGGCCTGTCATGACCTCCACCACTCCCCGCGCGATCATGATGCCCCCGAAGGTCACGGCGACGAGGAGGGTGGCGAAACCCGCCCGCACGGCCGATCGCATGCTCGGCACGAGGCCCAGGCCGGGCTCGGACCGGGCGTCGAGTCGACTGTCGGACCAGCGGCCGGGGTTGGGGCGGAAGGCGGGATTGGCGGTGGGGTTGGGGCGGAAGGCGGCGATGGTCATGGTGACGGCGATGGCGATGAGGACGCCGCCGCCCGCCGCCAGGCCCCTCGCGACGGCTGTGTCGAAGGCGGTCTCCATGTTGAAGTGCGATGGCACGCCCCGCCATGCCTGGAGGGAGATCAGCGCCACCTCCACCGTCGAGGCCACCGCGAACGCGCCCACCAGCCACGCGCGGGCGCGCACCCGGACGAAGCCGGCGACCCAGGTCAGCGTCAGCACGCTCAGCCCGAACGAGACGCCGAACGTGAACGGCTTGCGCCACGACACCGCGCCCTCCCACGGCCCGCCGTCCACGACGAACACGCCCAGGTGAACGAGGCCCGCGAGCACCAGCAGGACTCCGACGGCATACCAGAGGCGATTCATGGCGCCATGCTGGCAGCCGGGCCGCGGCGGGCGCGTCGGACGAGGGTCTGGATCGCGACTACAACTCTGGTCGTAGGTTGAGGAGCACCGGCCTGAGCCCGAGCACCGACCCCGGGTCGTACCCGCAGGCAGACAGCCTGAAGGCGGGCGGTGACCCCGGTCGTACGGTCAGGGGGCCAGCCTGAGCGTGTGCACCGCCGCCTTCTTGACCGACTCCTCCTTCGAGTACATGGGCAGCAGCTCGCCCCTGGCCCAGACCTCCGCCTGGTCCCAGTAGTTGGCGTGGAAGGCATGCCCAGAGGCGCCCGTCAGGTTGATCCACCGCGACTTGTCCAGGTCCCCGAGATCGACGATCATGCGCATCGACGGCACGGCGGTGATCTCGTAGCCGGTCTGAACGTTCCAACCCGTGGCGTTCACGGCGTCCTTGCCACCGGGCACCGAGAGCGGCCCCCGGTTGAACAGCGCCTCGACCGGCTCGATGCCCGAGGTCCCGAGCGAGCCGTTGACCAGCTCCAACCGGTGCAGGTCACCCCAGCGCCACGCCTTGACGTCCTCGCCCAGCAGGTCGGCGACCTCCTGGTGCGCCGAGGCCATCGCCTGGCGCAGGATGTCGTCGCGGGTCTCCTTGAGGTTCGCGGTGGTGACGTCGTCCCAGAACGGGTCCTCCGGGGCCTCCAGCAGCCGCCTGACGACCTCGTACCAGCGGTCCCCGCCCGTGGGCCGGGCCGACTCCGGCAGGTCGTCGTTGAACGTCAGCACGAGCACCTGGCGCCAGACGGCGTTGAAGTACGCCGCCGCGGCCGAGCCCAGGTCCTGCCGCCGGTCCCACGTCTTCAGCAGCTGCCTGGCCTGCCCGGCGGGACCCGCCAGGTCGACCCGCATCAGGGCCGGGACCAGCGTCTCCGCGAACCCGTTGTAGGTGTCCTGCTGGATCCGCGACATCGCGGCCGCGTCGATCGGGCCCTTCTTGATGGCTTCCTTGACGAGGGTGCGGATGCGCTCGGAGCGGTAGCCGTACGACCAGTCCTTGGTCAGCAGGGGCCGGTAGCGGTTCGGGTCGATGACGGCGTTGTTCGCCGTGACGATGAAGCCGTCGGCCGGATCCTCGACGGAGGGGAGCTGGTCGTACGGGATGGGCGCGGTCCGCCAGTCGTACTCGCCCGTCCAGCCGGGGACCGGGAAGGTACCGTCGCCGTTCACCCGTACGGGGATGCGCCCGGGAGCCTGGTAGCCGATCTTGCCGCTTGTGTCCGCGTAGATGAGGTTCTGCGAGGGGACCTCGAACAGCGCCGCGGCGGCCTTGAACTCCCCCCAGTCGCCCGCCCGGTTCAGCGCGAAGATGGCGTCGGCCGTCCGGCCGGGCGTCAGCGCCGTCCACTGCAGCGCCACCGCGTTGGCCTCGCCGCTGGGTCGTACGCTGCCGATCACCTCGTTGACCAGCGGCCCGTGCCGCGTGCTCTTGACCGTGATCGTGACCGGGGCGCCGCCCGCCACCTTGATCTGCTCCTGCCGGGTCTCCAGCGGGATCCGCTCGCCCCTGTACAGGTACGTGTCCCCCTCCACCTGCTCCAGGAAGAGGTCGGCCACGTCGGGCCCCAGGTTCGTGAACCCCCACGCGATCTTGTCCGTGTGCCCGATGATCACCCCGGGCACCCCGGAGAAGGTGAACCCGGTCACGTCGTACGGGCACTCCTCCGTGACCTTCCGGCAGTGCAGCCCCGCCTGGTACCAGACGGACGGCATCTGCGCCGACAGGTGCGGGTCGTTGGCCAGGAGCGGCTTGCCGCCCGCGGTGTACTCGCCGGAGATCACCCACGAGTTCGACCCGACGCCGTCGCGGTCGGCGGTGCTCATCGTGCTCGGCACGGCCGCCAGCGTCTTGGCGGCCTGGGCGAGTACCTGGTTCGCGGGAAGCCGGGGCTCGGCCCGCTGGTTGAAGCGGCCCTGGTCGAGAGTGCCCTCGTTGACGATCGGGAGGTGGCGGTCGAAGGGGTAGCCGGGGTAGAGCTGCTCGACCCGCTCCCTGGGCAGCTTGGTCAGCGCGAGGGCGCGGTCGATCTCGTCCTCCACGTTGGAGCGCAGGTCCCATGCCATGGCCTTCAGCCAGGCCAGGGAGTCGACCGCGGTCCACTTCTCCGGCGTGCCGCCGCCGCCCTGGAGCTTCAGCACCGAGTATTCGAGGCTGCGGTCGGAGGCGTTCGGGTTGGCGCTGAGCCAGGCGTTCACACCCTTGGCGTACGCGTTCAGGTAGTCCTGGGTCTGCTTGGCCAGCTCGGGCAGCTCCTGCTCGGCCACCCTGCGCCAGCCCATGGTCCGCAGGGCCTTGTCGTTGTCCAGCGTGGCCTTGCCGAACAGCTCGGAGAGGCGTCCGGCGGTCGTGTGGCGGCGGAAGTCCATCTCGTAGAAGCGGTCCTGGGCGTGGACGAACCCCTGCGCCATGAACAGGTCCGCCGAGCTGTCGGCGTAGATGTGCGGAATTCCTGATTTATCACGATAAATCTCCACGCTCCCCGTCAGCCCGGGTAACCGCAGCGACCCGTCCATCTGAGGGAACGACTTCCGGACCGTGTACACGAGAACCCCGGCCAGCACGAGAGCCAGCGCGACCAAGACGGTCAACACCCGAGCGAACCACCGCAACGGCCACGGCATCCACGCATAGGGCCTCACCGCCACCTCCTTGTGCCGAACTGGCATCAAGTCTGGCAGTTCGCGATCACTGCTCGGTCCCGCTCAGACCCAGGTCTGACCCTCCGGCGTGTCCGACACCCGCACCCCCAGCTCGGCCAGCTCGTCCCGCAGCCGGTCCGCCGCCGCCCAGTCGTGCGCCTCCCGCGCCCGGGCCCGCGCCTCCAGCAGCTCCCCGGCCCCGGCCGGCAGCACCGGCGTCTTCCCGATCTCCGTGGACAGGTCGAGGCCGAGCACCTGGTCGAGGTGCAGGAACGTCTCGAACTTGGCCCCGGGCGCCACCGACTCGTCCCGCTCCAGCTCCCGCAGGATCCGCAGCGCCGCCGGGGTGTCCAGGTCGTCGTCGAAGGCCGCCTCCACCCGCTCGGCGTGGGCCTGGGACAGGGGCGCGCTGACCGACTCCGACCACTCGGCCACCCGCGCCCGCCACCTGCGCACCGTGCGGTCGGCGGCGCGCAGCGTGTCCCACGTCAGGTTCAGCTGCTGGCGGTAGCGGTGCTCCAGGAACGCCATCCGCACGGCCAGCGGGTCGAGCCCGGCGTCGGCCACGTCGGACAGCAGCACCACGTTCCCCGTGGACTTGGCCATCTTGCGCCCGTCGAACAGCAGGTGCTCCCCGTGCACCCAGTGCCGCACCACCTCGTGCCCGGCCGCCGAGTCGGACTGGGCCCGCTCGTCCTCGTGGTGCGGGAAGCGCAGGTCGATCCCGCCGGTGTGGATGTCGAAGCGCGGGCCGAGGAAGCGCAGCGACATGGCCGAGCACTCCACGTGCCACCCGGGAAACCCCCGCCCCCACGGCGTCTCCCAGGTCAGCTCGCCCTCACCGGGCTTCCACAGGGCCCAGTCGGCGTGGAAGCGCTTGCGCGGGTCGACGGCCTCGATGCGGTGGGCGGGCTTGAGGGCGTCGAGGCGGTTCCCGGAGATCTCGCCGTACGTCGGGAACGTGCGTACGTCGAAGAACACCGACCCGTCCGGCACCGTGTACGCGTGCCCCCGCTCGATCAGTTTGGCGATCAGCTCGATCATCAGGTCGACGGTCTCGCTGGCCCGCGGCGTGTGCTCGGGCGGCCGCAGGTTGAGCGTGGCGGCGTCGCTCGTGAAGGCGTCCTCGTAGAAGCGCGCCAGCTCCAGCGGCGAACGCCCCTCGGCCCTGGCCTGCGCAAGGACCTTGTCCTCGCCCTCGTCGTCGGAGGAGTCGTCGACGAGATGGCCGACGTCGGTGATGTTCCGGCAGGCCAGGACCCGCACCCGCCGTCGCTCCAGGACCCGTCTGATCAGGTCGGACAGCAGGTAGGTGCGCAGGTTGCCCACGTGGGCGCGGCGATAGACCGTCGGCCCGCACGTGTACATCCGCAGCGCCCGCCCGGCGGCGATCTCCTCGACCTGCCGGGCACGCGTGTCGTAGATCCGCAACATCTCCCGAGCTTAGCCCGGCGTCATCCGCCCAGGAAACCGAGTATGTCCCGGTCACCGCGCTCGCGCAGCCTGCCGAGGATCTCCTCGCGGGTGGCCGTGTCGGGCAGCCCGATCCTGGCGCCGATCAGCCGCAGCCCCTCGATCTCCGAGCTGACGGGCGCGGTGTAGCCGAACAGGTAGAGCGCCCGGTTGATGGGCGGCATCCCGACGGGCGCGGCCGGCAGGTAGCGGGTCAGCAGCTCGCCGCCGTCCGACACGGTCAGGAAGACGTGGTCGCCCTCGTTCGCCTTGTAGTCCGCCAGCACGTTGCGGATCGACCCCATGGTGGGCTGGTTGTGCCAGCTGATCACCACGTCGCCGGAGGGCGCGGAGGCCGTGAGCTGCCCGCCGGGCGCCATCCCCAGGTACGCCGCGAACCCCGTCGGCAGCGGCGACCCGGAGCCGCGCAGGTGCTCGGCGTTCACGTCCACCCGGTGCCACCAGCGGCCGTCGCGGGAGCGGAAGCTGCGCCGGGTCTCCGAGACGTCCTTGCGCGGCTGGTACGGCTCCACCTCACCGCTCGGCGACGTGCCCGCCACCCGGATCCAGCCCCGCTGCGTGCGCTCGAACCCGGGCCCGCCGGAGTAGGCCCGGACCGAGCTCTCGCTCACGTCGTAGCGGGAGGTCAGGTTCGTCACGATCGTGCTCACCGACGCCTCGCCGCCGGCCCGCTCGATCTCCCTGGCGATCATCTCCCTGATCCCCAGGTACTCGTCGCCGCCCCACCTGGTCAGGCCGTACTTGTTGCGGTCGACCCGGCGGAAGCGCTCGTCGGCGGTCAGCTGGTTGCGGATGCCGACCAGGCTGTAGTCCTCGCCGATGCGCTCCTGGATCTCCTCGGGCGACAGCGGCGTGCCCGCCACCGCCAGCACCGCCTCGGCCTTCTCGTTGATGCTGCGCGGCCACGGCACCACGTGCTGGCCCAGCACGCGCAGCTGCGGCACGGCCAGGATCCACCGCTCGGCCACGTCCTCGCGCACGCCGAGCTGGGCCACCATGGCCACCGCCTCGCCGAGCGGGCGCGGCCCGTCGGAGAAGAGCTGGCGGGTCTTCTCCCTCAGCTCGTCGGCCCCGCCCGCCACGAGCCACCCGTCGGCCTGGTCGTAACCGGTCAGCAGCGTACGCACGAACCGCCACGCCGGGATCCCCAGCGTGCGCAGCTCGCCGCGGTGCCACGGCACGGCGGCCTGCAGGTCGTCGGCCGGCACCGCCGAGCCCAGCCGCCCGCGTAGCCACGTCACATGGGCCACCAGGCCGGCCGCCTCGGGCTTGCCGAGCCAGGCCTCCACGTGGTCGCGCAGGTCGCGCTCGATCTGCCTGATCCGCTCCCGCGTCACCGAGAACCGCTGGGCCAGCTCGTCCAGCGTGGCCCGCTGCGTCGCGTACAGCCGGTCGCGGGCGATGGCCCGCTGCCGGTCGTCCAATGCCCCGAACAGCTCGTCGATCAGCTCGGGCAGCGGCCGGTCCGGCCGGGACGGCGCGGGGACGGACTCGGGCACGGGCTCGAGCAGCCGTTCGAACACGCCGCTGAACAGCTTCTGCACCACGTCCTTGCCCAGGCTCTCCGGCGTCCGCTCGGACTCGGCGGGGTCGGAGAAACGCAGCAGCGGCAGGATGTCGCCGAGCATCAGATGTCCCCAGCAGGCCACGGCCAGTTCGGCCAGACGGCCTGCCACGGTCTGCGTCCCGACGATGGCACACGCGCGGTCGAGAGGGATCGCCTGCCACCAGGCCTCGGGCAGCTGGGGCTCCTCCACGATCGGCGCGATCTGACCAGGGGGGGTCCAGCGCAGGGGTGGCGCGAGGTCGCTCAGGCTGAGGTTCATTGAGGTCCAACCGGCAAAGGGAAGATATCCGCAGTTCAGACTATGTGATCAGAGGGGTAGAAACGGGCTGCCTCTTCCGGAATGGGAGATATAGAGCATCGAGCGGGCCCGGGTGCAGGCGACGAACAGTATGCTCCGTTCACGCTGCAGGGCACGAGCCCGGGCGTACGGTTCCTCCGGCGGCGGCTCGGGCACCACGCCCTCCGCCACGCCGATGAGCGCCACCCGCTCGAACTCGAGTCCCTTCAGCTGCTGGAAGGTCGACACCCGCACGTCCAGCCCGTCGAGCACCCGCTTGGCGTCGCGGACCAGCCGCTGGTTGCGGGCCCCGACCGCCATCTCGCCGGGGGCCACGCCGTCGGCCAGCCAGGCGTCGACGGTGGCGCGCAGCCCGGCCAGCTCCGCCTCCGCGGTGTCGTACGCCCTGACGACCGGCCGCTCGCCGTTGTGCGTCGCGCTGAAGCCGTACATGTCGGTGGCGCCCCTGACCAGGCCGGTCGAAGGGCCGCCGCCGCGCAGGCGGACGACGAAGGACAGCAGCTCCTGGGGCAGGCGGTAGGAGAGCCCGAGCGTGTGCTGGTCGGCGGGGATGCCGACCGCGCCGAGCGCCACCCGGGTGTCGGTGACGCGCTGGTGCGGGTCGCCGACGACGAACAGGTCGTCGCGCGCTCGCGGCACCGCCGCGCGCAGCAGCCGCCACTGCGCCGGGCTGATGTCCTGCGCCTCGTCCACAACCACGTGACGGTACGGCTTGAGCCCCGGATCCACATCGTCGAGCAGGTCACCCGTCGAGATCGACAACAACCGGAGCGCGTCGTCCGTCAGCTGGGCCAGCGAGCGGGCCCCCGGGCCGACCAGCACCGGGCGGCGGCCCTCGGAGTCGGCCACGATCCGCAGGGCCAGGCGTTCGGCGTTGTCCACCTCGACCCGCTTGCGTACGACCTCGTCCTCGATCAGCAGGTCCAGCTTCGCCGACAGCTCCTCGGCCAGGCTCTGCGAGAACGTCACCAGCAGCACGGGCCCGGCGCCGCGCGCGGCCAGGTGGGCGGCCCGGTGCAGGGCGACGACGGTCTTGCCGGTGCCCGCGCCGCCCACGACCAGGACCGGCTGCTCGTACCTGGCGGCCCTGGCCAGCCGGTGCTGCGGCGGGTGCAGGAACGTGCACCAGTCCGGCGACCGCAGCACCCGGTCGAGCGCCACCTTGTCGGGGACGAACACCGCGCGGTCCGGGCTGCGCCGCAGCGCCGCGTACAGGTCCTCGGGGTCGATCGGGCCGGTCTCCTCGTCGGACGCGCGCCAGGCGTCCAGCTCCCGCCACGCCTCCGCCAGCGTGCCGCCGCGGGCCAGCACGGCCAGGGGGACGTACTGGGTCGGCGGGAGCAGCGGTTCGAGCGCGGCGACGTCGGCCTCGGTCGTGATCAGCCGGAACAGCGGCAGCGCGTGCCCGTCGAGGCCCAGCCCGAGCAGGTCGCCGTCGCAGATCGGGTCGAACAGCCGCGAGGGCCGCACCGACCTGCGTAATGCGGGCTCCACCCGCTCCAGGGCGGCGGCGTCCCACTCCTCGACGACGCCGATCGCGGGGTTGACGGCGTACCGGTGGCGGCGGGCGTACGACCAGGCCTCGGCGTCCGGCAGCACCGTGCGCAACCAGTACATGTCCCGCTGCCGCACCACCACCCCGCGGTGCCCGTCCGCCAGGCGCAGGGTCGCGACCCGCGGGTCCCTGGCGCCCCTGACCCGCTCGGGGTGCGGGGCGCCGGACACGTTCAGCAGGAACCGGCGCAGCGCGACCACGGTGTCCCTGCGCACCGGCTGGGCCAGTGCGCTGAGCTCCCTGGGGAACTCGGGGCCGATCGCGAGCCGCGGCACCGGCTCAGTCCAGCAGTTCGAGCAGGTCGCGGTCCCCGCGTTCGCGGAGCCTGTCGAGCAGTTCGGGCAGGGCGACCGGGCCTGTCATGCCGATCCTGGTGGCGATCACCCTCGCCGCCTGGTCCCGGGTGCCTCCCGGCGCCGTGTAGCCGACCAGGCGCAGCGCCTTGGTGATCTTCTCGGCTCCCTGGGCGGCGACCGGGAGGTGCCGGGCCCGCAGCACCCCCTCGTCCGACAGCGTCAGGAACAGGTGCCCGCCCTCCTTGGCGCCCACGTCCATGAGGAGGCGCTCGATGGACTCCAGCACCGGCCGGCCGTGCCAGGTCATCGTCAGCTCGCCCGCGGCGCTCCTGACCGTCCTGCTCTCGCCCGGCGACAGGCCCAGGTACGACGCGAACCCCGTCGGCAGTGCGCACTCGCCACCCGCCAGCTGCTCGGCCGTCACGTCGATGCGCAACCACCATCGGCCGTCGGGCTGCCGGAAGCAGCGCCTGGTCTGGGAGACGTCCTTGAGCGGCTGGTACGGCTGCTCCGGCTCGTGCGCCCCGCCGTTGGTCTCGCCGACGGGCGGGGCGACCGGGGTGAACGCCTGGAACTGCGGCGGGCCCGGGGGAGGCGGCGGCGGCAACTGCACCGGGCCGAACGCCGACTGCACCAGCTCCACCGGCGGCTGCGGTTGCGGCTGCGGCGGGAGCTGGACCGGGGGCAGCTGGACAGGCGGCGGGGACGGGGCCAGGGTCGCCAGCACGAACTGCCAGGCCGGGACCTCCAGCGCGCGGATCTCCACGTTGTGCCAGGCGGCCGCGCCGATCAGCTGCTCCTTGGGAGCCGTCGGGCCGAGGGTCCTGACCAGCTCGTCCAGATGCGCCCGGTACGGGGCCGCTTCCTCGCTGGCCAGCCAGTGGTCGAGACGGGTGCGCAGCTCGTTCTCGGTGGCGGCGATCTCGGCCGGGGGGACGGCGAAGAGCTTGGCCAGCTGGTCCACGGCGGAGGGCTCGTCGGTGAACACCCGGTTCTGCGCCACGGCCCAGCTCTTGTCGTCGAGCCCGGCGAACGCGGCCTCGATGAGCTCGGGCAGCTCCTGCTCCTGCTCGTCGTGCTCAGGCTCCCGCTCGGCGGCCTCGTCCGCGTCCTCGGCCTCCTGGAATGCGGCCTCCTGGAGTGCGGATTCCTGGAGTGCGGATTCCTGGAGCGCCGCCTCCTGGAGCTCGGCGGCCTCCTGGGCGGCCGGCTCGGGGGCGGGCTCATCGGCGGCGTCCAGCACGGGCTCGGGCTCCGGCTCGGGCGCCTCGTCGGCCGTCGGTTCCGCATCGGCGTCCACGACCCGCTCGGCGCCCTCCGGCACCTCGCCGTGCGGCGCCGCGTCCTCGCCGGACGGCGTCTCCTCATGGGCGGGGACGTCCCCATGGGCGGGGACGTCCTCATGAGCCGCGGCGACCTCGTCCGGCTCGCCCTCCGGGGCGGTGTCGCGCTCCTCGGGGGCCTCAGCGGCGTGCTGCACGGCGAAGGACTCCAAGGCGGGCTCCTCGCCCGCGCCCCCGTGCTCCGGCGCCGCAGCGACCGGCTCAGCCTCCTCCGCGGGAGCCTCCTCCGCGGGAGCCTCCTCCGCGGGAGCCTCCTCCGCGGGAGCCTCCTGCGCGAGAGGCTCCTCCGCGGGACCCTCGTGCGCGGAAGCCTCGTGCGCGACCGGCTCCTCGTCGAGGGGCTCGTGCGCCAGAGACTCGTGCGCGGAAGGCTCCTGCGCGGGGTACTCCTGGGGTTCCCGCTCGTGGACGGCCTGCTCCTCCACGGCCCGCTCGTGCGCGAAGGGCTCGTGGGCCAGCGGCGCCGGCGCGACGGCGGGCGCCTCGGCCTCCCGAACGACGGCGGGCGCCGCGGCCTCCGGCGTGACCGGGACGGGCGTGGCGACGTGCGGGCGCGCGTGCGCGTGCGGATGCTCGTGCGAGTGCGCGAGACGTACCAGGACGGCCGAGAACAGCGTGTTCAGCACCGGCCGCGCCTGGATGAAGGGCTGGTCCACCAGCTCCCGGCTGGTGAGCGCCAGCAGCCCGGCCCACGACCCCGCCCGGTCGAGCGCGATCGCGACGGCGGGCTCGTCGGCCTCGTCCGGGTCAAGGACGTGCAGTGCCGGCAGGACGTCGCCCACCGCGGCCGCGGGCCAGTGCTCCAGGGCGATCTCCGTCAGCAGCTCGCCCAGCGACTCGGGGCCGATCGCCGTCAGGACGAGCGGCATGGGCAGGCTGCGCCACCATGCGTCCGGCAGGTCCGGCTGCCCGGTGAGTAGCGTGATCGTCGACGCGTCGCTCCACCTCAACGGTGGTACGAGGTCGCTCAGGCAGAAGTTCATCCCGTTCCGTTCACCAGCCCCTCACGCCGCCGCAGCGGTGCAGCCATAATCTCGCCGCCCACGGAACAGACCATAGTCCGGCAAAACAGCCCTACGCATCATGCCCGACGCATCAACGCCGAACAGCGGCAAAGCGTAGACGCACGTAGTCGGCCATCCAGCCAGTCTCCCTGCGAAGTGCGGGCGCGGCCAGTTCGTTGACGCGGTGGAGCAGGGGCTCAACGATCTCCGGGGGGAGCCCTTCGAGCACCGATCCGGCGAACATGCGCACCCAGTCGGCGGCCCCGCCGGGGCACTCGTCCAGGGGGGTCGGCCGGTCGAAGTATTCGAGCAACCTGACCACGAACCCCTCCTGCTCGAGGCGGCGGGCGTACTCGGCAGGCGTGGGAAAGTACCACGGCAGCTCGGGTTCGCGCAGGCCGTATTCGCGCCAGGCGGTCAGCATCGCGGTGGTCAGCTCGGCACAGTTTCCGGCCCCGCCCATCTCCGCGACGAAGCGCCCGCCAGGCGTGAGAGCCTCGCGGACGCTCGCGATCACGGCGCCGGGATCGCGGCTCATCCAGTGCAGCGCGGCGTTGGAGAAGACCGCGTCGTACGGGTTCACGACCGTGAAGTCGTGCCCGTCGCCGACGATGAAGTTCATGCCCGGGTACTGCGCGATCGCCTTCTCGATCATCGCGGCCGAGCCGTCGATGCCGAGGACGTCCGCGCCCCTGAAGGCGATCTGGGCGGTCAGCACCCCGGTGCCGCAGCCGAGGTCGAGCACGCGCTCGCCGGGCCGGGGGTCGAGCAGGTCGACCAGCGGCGCGCCCTGCGTGGAGACGTAGCCGAAACTGCTGTCGTAGGCGCGACTGTTCCACCGCTCCAAGCTCGGTGTGTCGTATCGCAAGACGATCAGCTCACATTCGATCAGACGTCGGGCCCCCGTGGCCGTGCTGTCTGTTCACTTTAGAGCCTGATCGTCCCTACGACATATCAAGTCACTTCGGACTCATCCCACGCTCTTGGCCCACTCCTTCCTGAGGTACGCCTTCGCCGCGTCTGCCTGCGGAATCGTCATGAGCACGGGAGGCCCGGGTGCCTTGGGCAGTTTCGCGGCCTGCTCGGCGTCGAGCGTGCCCTTCATGAGCATCGCCTCGCCGCGCGCCGGGCGGGTGTAGCCCTTCTGGAGCAGGTTCTGGCCCTCGTCGGAGAACAGGAACTCCTGCCAGAGCCGGGCCGCCGCCGGGTGCGGGGCGGCCTTGTTGATCGCCTGCACGTGATAGCCGCCGAGCGCCGAGTCCCGGGGGATCGTCACCTTCCAGGCGTCGGCCTGGTGCGCGCTGCGGGCGGCGTTCAGGTGGTCCCAGGCCACGACCACGTTGGCCTTGGCCAGGTCGGTGAGCTGCCCGGCCTGCTTGAGCTTGGCGAACAGCGCCACACCCTGCTCCGGCTGCGGCACCCCCGAGCGCATGGAGGCCGCCATGACGCCCCCGAACGCCGCCGCCGAGCGCAGCGGGTCGCCGTCGAGCGCGACCTGGTAGCCGGGTTTGAGCAGGTCCGCGAAGGAGGCCGGCGGCTTGACCTTGCGCGGGTCGTACCCGATGGACATGTAGCCGCCGTAGGCGGCGTACCAGGCGCCGGACGGGTCCTTGACGTGGTCGGGCAGGTCCTGCCAGCCCTGCACCTTGTACCGGGCGAACCGGTCGGCGCCGGAGACGGCCATGTCCATGGTCAGGTCGAACACGTCGGGCTTGAGTTGCGCGGCGGCGTCCAGCTCCCGCTTGCTGCTGGCGCCGGGCTCCAGCTCGTTGACCTTGATCCCGTATTTGTCGGCGAAGGTGTCGATGATCTCGCCGTAGTTGGCCCATTCGCGAGGCAGGGCGATCACGTTGAGCTCGCCCTCCCGCTTGGCGGCCTCGGCGAGGCGGTCCATGGTGCCGAAGCCGGCCTTCAGCGAGCTCGCCTGGGCGTTGACCGGCGGCAGGTTCTTGGCCTCCGAGGTGCGGGAGTCCGTGGACGACGCGCCGCATCCGGCGCTGGCGAGGATGGCTGCTGCGGCGGCGCAGGTACGTACAGTCACAGAACGAATACTTACTGTTACATACGCCCAGGTCGAGGAGGCGCGGCCGGAACGACCTTGGCGGCCACGAGTGTCTCCTCGGGAATCTCCACCACGGTGCCATCTCTTTTGCGAACTTTGAGCACTCCGTCCGCCCAGGACACGAGGATTCCCACCGCGTCGCGAAACCCGCCGGGCACGCGTCTACGAGTAGTGATGCGTGCCCCTATATCCTTGCTTGTGATGGCGATGACGAGGCGTGCGGCCACGAGTTTGCCACCCTCCGTTTCGGCCAGCTGGCAAGCACGGCAATACTAGGGCCTAGCAAACCGCGGTCAGAGTCATGCCATGGTGCGGAGAAGAAGGAGCTCGAGGTGACCTACGTCATCGCGCAGCCTTGCGTGGACGTCCTGGACAAGGCGTGCATCGAGGAATGCCCCGTCGATTGCATCTACGAGGGCGAGCGCATGCTTTACATCCACCCCGACGAGTGCGTGGACTGCGGCGCGTGTGAGCCTGTGTGCCCCGTCGAGGCCATTTTCTACGAGGACGACCTTCCCGAGCAGTGGAAGGACTTCTACAAGGCGAACGTGGACTTCTTCGAGGACCTCGGCTCGCCGGGTGGCGCCTCGAAGGTCGGCAAGATCGACAAGGACCACCCGGTGGTGGCGGCGCTGCCACCGCAGGCCGAGGAGCACTAGAGGACTGGCGCCACTCCGTCCGTGCACGGGGGCATCCGGGTGGATGCGCCCCGTTCGCGCGGCGTGCCCACGCGCACCGGTACGGCACTGCGACACCCTGGAGAATCGTGAACAAGCTGCCTGACTTCCCCTGGGACCGGCTGGAGCCGTACAAAGCACGCGCGCTGGCACACCCCGACGGCATCGTCGACCTGTCGATCGGCACACCGGTCGACCCCGTGCCGCCGATCGTCCAGGACGCCCTCGTGCGGGCGGCCGACAGCCCCGGCTATCCCTTCACCCACGGCACCAAGGCGCTGCGCGAGGCCGCCGCCGGGTGGCTGAGCCGCAGGCACGGCGTCACGGTCGACCAGCAGGACGTGCTCCCGCTGATCGGCTCCAAGGAGTTCGTCGCCTGGCTGCCCACCTACCTGGGCGCCGGGCGGGTGGTCTTCCCCGAGCTGGCCTACCCCACCTACGACGTGGGCGCCCGGCTGGCCGGGGCGGTGGGCACGGCGTCGGACAGCACGCTCGCGCTCGGCCCCGAGCACGTCGACCTCATCTGGATCAACTCCCCGGGCAACCCCACGGGCCGGGTGCTGCCCCCCGAACACCTGCGCAAGGTCGTGGCCTGGGCCCGCGAACGCGGCACGGTCGTGGCCTCCGACGAGTGCTACATCGAGCTCGGCTGGGAAGAGGAGCCGATCTCGATCCTGCACCCCGACGTCTGCGGCGGCTCCCACGAGGGGCTGCTCGCGGTGCACTCGCTCTCCAAGCGCTCCAACCTGGCCGGCTACCGCGCCGGGTTCGTGACGGGCGACCCCGTCCTGGTCAAGCGGCTGCTGGAGACCCGCAAGCACGCGGGCATGATCATGCCCCAGCCCGTGCAGGCGGCGATGACCGCCGCGCTCGGCGACGACGAGCACGCCGACCGGCAGCGCGAGCTCTACTCCGCCCGCCGCGCCCTGCTGCGCCCGGCACTGGAGAAGGCCGGGTGGAGCATCGACCACTCGACGGCCGGGCTCTACCTCTGGGCCTCGAACGGGCAGAGCGCCTGGGATCAGGTAGGCAAACTCTCCGAAATCGGCATTTTGGTCGCGCCGGGAGAGTTCTACGGATCAGCAGGTGGACGGCACATCCGCATCGCTGTTACCGCTACTGATGAGCGGATCGGTGCGGCGGTGCGCCGGCTCCAGTAGGATCGCCCGTCAAAGCCCGCCTTGCGGGCTCGATACGCATAAATCGATAAGGGCTTATGCCGAGGCAGACCGCGAGTGGAGCGAGCTGATCGATGAGCATGACCTCCATGGTCGTTCTCGGGCTGGGCATCGCCACCATCCTGCTGCTGCTGGGCGCCTTCTGGGCCACCCTGCGGCAGGACAGGAGGGGCCGCTCGACCGCGCCGGCCGAGGTCGCTCCCATCGAGACCCCGCTGGCGGCGCCGGTCAGCGCCCCGGGCCAGGCCGGCACCGACTACACCGACCCGCGCACGATCCGGGTCGGCGACCGGATCGAGGTGCACGGGTCACCCGCGCGGGTGCTCGGTGCCATGTACGTCTCCTGGCAGGGTCAGCAGTGGACCGAATTCCTGCTCAGGGACGCCTCCCGGCGCTTCCAGTGGCTCTCGGTCGAGGTGCGCGACGGCAACCCGCCACACCTTGAGGTGCATCTCTGGACCGACGTGCCGACGCAGGGCATGGTGCCGGCCAAGAGCATGCTGATCATGGAGGGCGTGGAGTTCTTCCCCATCGAGCGGGGCACGGCCGCGTTCAGGAGCGAGGGCGACACGGGCAACCCCGACAGGGGGCTGCTGGACTTCGCCGACTACCGCGCCTCGGACGGGCGGCTGCTGTCCTTCGAACGCATCCAGGGCAGCGCCTGGACCGCCAGCTACGCCCAGCCCCTCCCGCCCGGCTCCATCTCCATCGTCCGCCGCGCGTCCTGAAGGGCCCCGTCAGGCCAGCTCCACCTGGCGGTTGCCGGCCTGGCCACCCTTCTGCCAACCTTCGAGCTCGACGTTGTTGGACCAGGTCGCCCCGCTGTACTGGACCCGGCTGAGCGCGTATTTCTCCGCGTGCGCCACCCACCAGGCCGCCACCAGCCACCCGCGCTTCGTCGTGGTGATCGCCGTGCTCCCCAGCGCCCTGGCGAGCTGCTTGCGCGCCTCGGCGGTCCGCGGCTGCGGCGCGGGGGTCTTGTCCGAGGGATAGAAGCAGTGCACGGACTGCGGCACCCGCCCGGTGAAGGCGGCCGCCAGGAGTTTCGCGTCCGACTCGTGCGGCGCGTACGCGTAGCCGCCCGCCGACCGCTGGACCGCCTGCGCCGCCTCGGCCAGCGGGATCTTCCGGTAGTTCTTGACCTTGACCAGCGCGGCGAAGAACTTGTTCGTGGCGTAGACCGGGTCCATGAGCTGCTTCTTGGTGCCCCAGCCCTGCGACTCCCGCTGCTGGAAGACCCCGACCGAGTCGCGGTCGCCGTAGCCGACGTTCTCCAGCTTCGACTCCTGCATCGCCGTCGCGTACGCGATCACCACGGCCCGCTCCGGCAGCTTGCGCCGCGCCGCGACGGCCGCGATGGTGGCCGCGATCTGCGCCTGATGCGGGAACAGGGACAGCACACCGTCGGGGGTCGTCACGCTGCAGTAGGCCTCGGGAACACGCAGCGGCGTCCTTTTCAGCAGCTGGTAGAGGCCCACGGAGACGCCGACGGCCAGCACGACGACGATGATCGCGATGGTGATGACTCCACGGGAGAAGCGCAGGTGCACCCTGAAAAACCTACCCGGCCGGATAAGCTCCGTGGCCATGAGTCACGTGAGCACCTCGTCACCGATACCCTCCGTGGTGGACGAGTTGTGGGAGCGCCGCGCGGAGCTGTCACCGGCCGACGTCGAGGCCCGCCATCTGGTGGCCGGCGCGGTGGACCTGCTCGACAAGGGCGAGGCCAGGGCCGCCCGGCTGGTGGGCGGCGAGGTCGTCGTGGACGAGCGGGCCAAGCGGGCCATCCTCCTCAGCTTCCGGGTGCTCGGCATGGGCCGCTCCCAGGTGGGCGACTTCCACCACCACGACAGGCACCCGCTGAAGAGCACCTTCGACGGCGTGCGGGTGGTGCCGGGGGCGATCGCGCGCTGGGGCTCGTACCTGGCGCCGGGGGTGGTGCTGATGCCGTCGTTCACGAACATCGGCGCGTACGTGGACTCCGGCACGATGGTCGACACCTGGGCCACGGTCGGATCCTGCGCCCAGATCGGCAAGAACGTGCACCTGTCGGGCGGCGTGGGGATCGGCGGCGTGCTGGAGCCGCCCAACGCCGTGCCGGTCGTCGTCGAGGACGACGTGCTGATCGGCAGCCGGGCGATGATCGTCGAGGGTGCCCGGGTCGGCCAGGGAGCGGTCGTCGGGGCCGGCACGATCCTGTCCGCCTCGATCCCGGTGATCGACGCCGAGACAGGCGAGGAGCTGGCCCGCGGCCAGGTGCCCGCGTGGAGCGTGGCGGTGAGCGGCACGCGGCAGAAGGAGTTCCCCGGCGGCACGTTCGGCCTCCCGTGCGTGCTGGTGATCAAGCGCCTGGAGCCGGGGCGGCGGCATGACAAGGCGGCACTCAACGAGGTGCTGCGCGAACACGGAGTGAACACCTGATGCTTGACCTGACCCAGGACGTACGCGACCTGACCGCCGCCATCGTGGACATCGAGTCGGTGAGCGGGGGCGAGAAGGCGCTGGCCGACGAGGTCGAGCGGGCGCTGGCGGCGCTGCCGCACCTGAAGGTGACCAGATCGGGGGAGACGGTCGTCGCCCGCACCGAGCAGGGGCACTCCGAGCGCGTGCTGATCGCCGGGCACCTCGACACCGTCCCCGTCGCCGGCAACCTGCCCAGCCGGGTGGAGGGCGACCTGCTGTACGGCTGCGGCACCTCCGACATGAAGGCCGGCGTGGCGGTCGCGCTCAGGCTGGCGGCCACGGTGCCCGCGCCCAACAGGGACGTCACGTACGTCTTCTACGACTGCGAGGAGGTCGAGGCCGAGCGCAACGGCCTCACCCGGATCGCCAGGGACCACGCCGGCTGGCTGGCGGCCGACTTCGCGGTGCTGATGGAGCCCACCGACGGCGTGATCGAGGGCGGCTGCCAGGGCACGCTGCGGGCCGAGGTCACCGTGACCGGCAAGCGCGCCCACAGCGCCAGGTCGTGGTTCGGGGTCAACGCCATCCACGGGATCGAGCCTGTGCTGGCCCGGCTGAACGCCTACGAGCCGCGCCGGCCGGTGGTCGACGGGCTCGAATACCACGAGGGGCTGAACGCCGTCGGCGTGCGGGGCGGGGTGGCGGGCAACGTCATCCCCGATCTCTGCGTGGTGAGCGTCAACTACCGCTTCGCGCCCGACCAGTCGATCGAGGAGGCGGAGGAGCACGTACGCGAGGTGTTCGACGGGTTCGCCGTGAGCCTCGTGGACGCCGCGCCCGCGGCCCGGCCGGGGCTGACGCATCCGGTGGCGGCGGCCTTCACCGCCGCGGTCGGCGGCACACCGCGCGCCAAGCTGGGCTGGACGGACGTCGCCCGCTTCTCCGCGCTGGGGGTCCCCGCCGTCAACTACGGTCCCGGCGATCCGAATCTCGCGCACCAGCAGGGCGAGTACGTGTCGCTGCCGAAGATCGTGGAGAGCGAGCGGGCGATGCTGGACTGGCTCACAATATGAAAGTGGCCTTCCTCGCCGGCCATTTGGCGGGGAAGACCACTTTCAGTCCCGAGCAGCACCCTCGCCGATTAGACGCGGGGGAGTCGAAATTCGGTTCCACGGTTCTTTCAAGATTTTTTAGATCCCTGTTCTGCCTGGGTAACCAGCGATTTCGCTCGCCCCGGGCAGTCTAGGAGCTCGACCGGGCCGGGGGACCGGCCATGTGCGAGAGAGGCTAGCGTGATCCGCATGAACCAGATACGCCGGGAACGCCGCCAGGGTCAGGCAGTCGTGCGTGGCAGCCTCGTCCCCACCTCCACCCACGACCAGCGCCTGCTGGCCCGCCAGGGTCCCTCCGACTGGGTGCACATGGACCCGTGGCGGGTGCTGCGCATCCAGGCGGAGTTCGTGGAGGGCTTCGGCCAGCTCGCCGAGCTGCCCCCGGCGGTCACCGTCTTCGGCTCGGCCCGCACCCCGTCCGACTCCGCCGAGTACGAGATGGGCCGCGGCCTCGGCCGGCGCCTGGCCGAGGCCGGCTACGCCGTGATCACGGGCGGCGGGCCCGGCGTCATGGAGTCGGCCAACCGGGGCGCGAGCGAGGTCGAGGGCGCGGTGTCGGTCGGGCTCGGCATCGAGCTGCCCTTCGAGCAGCGCATGAACGACTACGTCGACCTCGGCATCGAGTTCCGCTACTTCTTCGTGCGCAAGACGATGTTCGTCAAATACTCCTGCGGCTTCATCGCCCTGCCCGGCGGCTTCGGCACGCTCGACGAGCTGTTCGAGGCGCTCACGCTGGTGCAGACCCACAAGGTCACCTCCTTCCCCGTGGTGCTGATGGGCACGGAGTTCTGGGGCGGGCTGCTCGACTGGATCAAGGGCACGCTGCTGAGCACCGGGAAGATCGCCCCGCAGGACCTCGACCTGATCACCGTCACCGACGACGCCGACGAGGCCGTACGCATCATCGTCGACTCCGACCTGGCCCGCTCCAGGCAGCGCGAGGAGGAGCAGGAGGCCACCGCCGTCCAGACGGCGGAGCCCCAATAGGCTTTGCCGACGTGAATATCTGCGTGTTCTGCGCCTCGAGCCTCACCATCGACCGGAAATACATCGAGCTGGCCGCGAGCGTCGGCACCGAGCTCGCCAAGCGGGGCCACACCCTGGTGAGCGGCGGCGGCTCGGTCTCGTGCATGGGCGCCGTCACCTCGGCCGCCCGCGCCGCCGGCGGTCACACGGTCGGCGTGATCCCCCAGGTCCTGGTGGACATGGAAGTGGCCGACGAGGAGTCCGACGAGCTCGTCGTCACGGCCGACATGCGCGAGCGCAAGGGGATCATGGACGCCCGCTCTGACGCCTTCCTGGTGCTGCCGGGCGGCATCGGGACGCTGGAGGAGCTGTTCGAGATCTGGACGGCGCGGGTGCTCGGCATCCACGACCGCCCCTTGGTGCTGCTGGACCCCTGGGGCCTGTACGAGCCGCTCAGGAAGCTGGTCACGGGCATGTACGACGAGGGCTTCACCCGCCCCGACGTCTTCGACGCGATCTCCTGGACCTCGACCGTCGATGAGGCGTTCGCCCACCTCGAATCGCGGGCGCAGCCGGTGCGTCCCAGCGTCGCCGAGCTGGGCGAGGCCACCGGCTGACCTGCGCCGCGGCCGCGCCCGGAGAGGGTACGCGCGGAATGCGCTACTTGTGGTGGACCGCTCATCGCGGTCCGCCATGTGAGTACGATGCCAATGTGCTGGTCATACTCGCCATCGCCGCCCTCGCCATCCTGGCCTGCGTGGTCCTGGTCTCCCTGGGCAGGGGCGGTGAGCTGACCGAGTTCCCGCCCGACGTGCCGCCGCTCGACCTGCCCGAGGCCGGGCAGCTCACGGCGGTCGACTTCATGGCGCTCCAACTGCCGGTCAACCTGGTCGGCTACCACACGCAGAGCGTCGACGAGACCCTGCGCCGGGCCGCGGGCGCCATCAGCGCGCGCGACACCCGGATCGCGGTGCTGGAGCAGCGCGTCTCCGAGCTGCTGTCGAGCCGGCTGCACGCGCGCCAGGAGATCTACGCCGCGCCCGGGGCCGGGCCGCGCACCGAGCACGAGCCCGAGGCGCCGGCCGAGTCCCGCGAGCTGCCGGAGTCAGGCGACCCCGTGTCCGCCAGCGGGGCCTCGGTGTCCTGGGACGGCGGCGCGGAGATGAAGCACCCGCCGGAGGAGCCGGAGTGGCGCGTGCCCCAGCCCGACGCCGAGCAGCCCGCCGAGACCTCGGAGACCGCCGAGCTCTCGCAGGACGGGGACGGGGAAGGGAAGGCCGCCGGCGAGGCCGGGGAAGAGCCCGTACGCGCCAGCCTCGGCAAGGACGGGGACGATCGCGCGTGACCGAGCCGGTGATCCGCTGCGCCTGGGCGGGCATGGCCGACCCGATGTACATCGCCTACCACGACGATGAGTGGGGCCGCCCGCTCAGGGGTGACGACGAGGTCTTCGAGCGCGTGTCGCTGGAGGCGTTCCAGTCGGGCCTGTCGTGGCTGACGATCCTGCGCAAGCGGGAGAACTTCCGCGCCGCCTTCGACGGCTTCTCGATCCCCAAGGTCGCCGCGTACACCGAGCACGACGTGGAGCGCCTGCTCGGCGACGCCGGGATCGTCCGCAACCGCGCCAAGATCGAGGCGGCCGTGGCCAACGCCCGGGCCGCGCTCGACCTGCCCGGCGGCCTGTCCGACCTGGTGTGGCGACACGCCGACCCCGACGCGCCGGTGCCGAAGACGATGGCCGACGTGCCCGCCGTCACCCCCGGCTCGAAGGCGCTGGCCAAGGAGCTGAAGAAGCACGGCTTCAAGTTCGTCGGCCCGACCACGGCCTACGCGCTCATGCAGGCGATCGGCCTGGTCAACGACCATATCGAGGGTTGCCTGGCACGAACGAGGTGAGCTCCACGCTGTGGCTGCGCCCCAGCGACCCGCCGAGCTTGACCGTGACGACCGGCACCTTCCCCGTCCGCACCGACACCGTGTCGTCGGCCCGCGCCACCCAGCGCGCGCCGCGGCCGAGCGTGATCGTCACGACGTCCACCGTCCTGCTCGGGTCGGCCACGGCCAGGATGAGCCGTTCGCGGGCCCGGCGCAGCAGCACCATGCACGGCGCGTCCACCTCGACGAGCCCGATGCCGCCCGCCGCCCAGAACGTGGCCCCGAACAGCCCGCGCGTCTCCACGGCCTGCAGCCGGTCCGTGTTGGACAGCACCCGCACCGGACGGCTGCCCCGGAACGACCGCGTCCGCTCCCGCGTCGCGTTCGGCAGCAGCACGTAGCTGTAGCCGGCGTCCACGGGATCCACGCCGTGGTCGAACCAGAACGTCACGTAGGGCCGCGTGACGGGGTCGAAGGCGCCCGCGGTGTCGTCGCCCGCGTTGATGTCGCGCCACCGGCCCGTACGCGTCTCCACGAGCATCCTGGCCCCGTCGAACACGTAACCGCCCACCCCCGGCAGGTGCGCCCACCCGTCCCCCATGTACGGCCGCGCGGGTGTGGCCCGGTTGTCCACCACGGTCTCGATCGTGCGCCCGTCGGAGCCGGTGATGCCGCTGCCCAGCGCCACCACGGCCGAGTCCAGGCAGAACCACGACTTGCGGGCCCGCAGGCTGACGCCGTCGCCGACGAGCTCCATGGCGGCGACGCCGTACCGGCCCTCCAGCGCCACGCCGCCCGCCCACGCGTTGGCCGGCCGGTAGGCGCGGAAGCTGAGGTCCTCGCGCCGGCGCGTGTCCACCGTGGTCCCCGGCAGCCGGTACGGGTCCACCGTCGGCCAGAAGTCCTGCCCGTAGTGGCCCAGGTCGGAGCCGTAGAGACAGGTCATGCCGTCGCCGGTGTACCAGCCGTGCAGGTTCTCCCCGTTGATCGCCTCGTAGGCGGCGATCCGCTGCGAGGACAGGCTGATGGCCAGGGACCAGCCCGGCCGCCGGTGCACCACCCGGTCCATGCAGGGGAACACGAAGTGCCCGACGGGCCCGGGCGCGGCCTCCAGGGTCTTGTCGTCCAGCACCGCGACCGCCCGCCGGGTCTCCGGCACGTTCGCGTGGTCGAGGTAGGGCCGGGCCCTGCCGCGCTCGATCCAGCACTTGGCCAGCTCCCTGAACCGGCTCCGGTACGGCTCCGGCGAGCTCTGCGCCAGCAGCAGCACGGCCCCGATCAGGCCGTGACCGGCCACGCTGTCGGAGAACGCCTGCCGGGTGGCGGCCCGGCCCCTGACGGTGTCCATGAGCAGCCCGTCGTGGACGAACGGCGCGAAGGAGCGCTCGACCGCGTCCAGCACCACCCGCCGCCCGGGATCGTCCACCTCCCACGGCGAGCCGTCCAGCAGCGCCAGGGTCTCGGCGACCGCGATGAGCAGGGACAGCCCGTAGGAGCCGGTGTAGGCGAGGTCGCCGTGCTGGATGAACGAGCCGTCGCGGTAGAAGCCGTCGCCGGAGTCGGCGTACCCGAACACGCTGTGCCGCCCGCCGTCCCGCACGTCGGACAGCCCGTCGCGGGCCAGGGCCAGCTTGCCCGCGCTGCGCCCGGCCACGCCGCGGAAGG
This sequence comes from Nonomuraea sp. KM90, assembly GCF_052246675.1. Lineage (NCBI taxonomy): Bacteria > Bacillati > Actinomycetota > Actinomycetes > Streptosporangiales > Streptosporangiaceae > Nonomuraea > Nonomuraea sp. KM90. The sequence continues at coordinate 105,693 of NZ_JBQQCB010000011.1, forward strand.
CGACGATGGCCGCCTTGTCGGCCCGGTTGGCGCCGCTCTCGCTGGCGTCGGGCCAGCCGGCGCGGCGGTCGGCGTCGGGGCAGAACCGGTCGATCGCCCCCAGGTACGCCTCCAGCCTGCCCTCGTCGAGCCGGTCGCCGAGCAGGACGCACGTGCGGGCCAGCTCGGCGGGCGTGCCGATCTCCCAGAACCACCAGTTGCCGGTCTCGGGGAGCGCCGCGTTGTAGTGGCGCTCGTGGAGCACGTCGAGCGCCTCGACCACCTTCGCCACCACGGCGTCGTCGCCGTGCTGGGCCGTGCCGCCCGTGGCCCAGGCGGTGGCGATCAGGCGCAGGCGGCCGTAACTGCCGGTGACGTTGCCCGGCCGCCCTTCGAGCGGCAGATCCGGCCAGATCAGGCCGGGCACCATCTGGGCCAGCCACTCCGCGGCCCGTCCGCCCAGCGCGGCCAGCGGCCGGACGTAGACCGGGTCGGAGGCGTCGAACTCACCTCCGGTGAGCAGGGTCACGGCGGTCGCGCGGAGAGCCTCGAAGTCGTGCGGGGCGGGCGGGCGCGGGGCGTCGGATGGGCGCATGGCGCTAGCTTTACCCATACGGATGTGATGGATCAGTTACTCAGCGTCGAAGGTTGGCAGTTCTTTCGCCAGGAACGCTCGGGTGGCGTTCTGGTGGTCATGGGTCGCGACGCATTCATCTTGTAGGTCGGCTTCGAGGGCCAGCGCGTCGGGCAGCGCGTGCGTCGCGGCGTAGGCCAGGGCCCGCTTGGTGGCCGCGTAGGCCAGGGTCGGGCCCTGCGCGAGACGTACGGCGAGGTCGTGGGCGGTCTTCAGCAGGTCGTCGGCGGGCACCACGCGCGTGACCAGGCCCAGCTCCAGGGCGCGGGCCGCGTCGAGCGGCTCGCCGAGCAGCATCAGCTCGGCGGCGCGGCCGTGCCCCACCAGGCGCTGCAGCGTCCACGACGCGCCCGAGTCGGGCGACAGGCCGATGCCGGCGAACGCCAGCGCGAACTTGGCCTTCTCCGAGGCCACCCGCAGGTCGCAGGCGAAGGCCAGGGACGCGCCCGCGCCCGCGGCCACGCCGTTGACCGCGGCCACCACCGGCTTGGCCATGGTGCTGATCAGCTCCACGATCGGGTTGTAGTGCTGGCGCACGGTGTTGGCCAGGCCGCGGCCCGCCTCCAGGTTCGCGGCGTGCTCGCGCAGGTCCTGGCCCGCGCAGAAGGCCCGGCCCGAGCCGGTGAGCAGGACGGCCCTGACCGAGCGGTCGGCCGCGGCCCGGCGCAGCGCGGCGTAGAGGGCCTCCTTGGTCTCGGCGGTCAGCGAATTCATCGCGTCGGGGCGGTCGAGGGTGATGGTGGCGACGGCGTCGGCCACGTCATAGCGGATCAAATCAACTCCCTGTCGACGAACGCGGCGGCTGCGGGCAGCAGCCGGGCTGCCTCCTGCTCGAAGTAGGCCCTGGCCTTCTCGCCCGGCCAGCCCGCGGGCAGCAGCTCGGGCGGCAGGCCGGGGTCGCGGAACAGGAAGTTGCGCCAGCCGTGCACCAGCCGGCTCCGCGTGGCGAACACCTGGTCGGCCGGGGCCGTCTCGGGCAGCGTGCTGATCAGCGTGACAGCCTCGGCGTGCCAGTGCTCGTACGCCTCGCCGATGGCGGTCAGATCCCATGCCCTGGCGACCAGCTCGCGCGGGTCGCCCTCCAGCGCCGCGTCGAACCTGTCGGCCCGCACGCCCTCGCTCTCCAGCAGGTTGTCCAGCTCGATCGAGGAGCGTGGACCGATCCAGGTGCTTTCGGACAACGACGCGTAGCCGAGAAATGTCAGATCGGCTCTGAGCCGCTCCCTGCGCGGCCGCTCCTTGACCGGCTCGAAGACGATCACGTGCCAGCGGCCGTGCCAGGTCAGCGTTCCGGCTCGGTAAATTCTCAGCGCGGCCTCATCCAGCCGCCTGACGCATTTCGGCGTCAGCCCGTAACCCGCTCCCTGAGGGAGTCTCACGGGTCGCAACCACCCCTGCCGCACCATGCGTGAAACCGCTGTCCTGACGGCCGGAGCGGCGATTTCGAGGGGCTTCATCAGGCGTACGAGAGAGGCGACGGACGCCTGTCCACCGCGCGAACGCAGGTGGTCTCCATAGAGATCGAACAGAGCGGCGCGAGCGTGCACGAAGTCCAGTTTGGACGTCATCGCACGCCTCGACAACGCATTCTGGGAGGAGATCGTTACCCATGAGGGCTCTCGATGCGGGAGAATAGGACATCACAGAAGACGTGAATGCGCCGACCACCCCCCACGGGAGGTCGGAAATCGCGGGCCGCGGGAGCCCAAGGCAGGAAGGGATGCACGCATGGCGGCGATGAAGCCGCGGACCGGCGATGGTCCGCTCGAGGTCACCAAGGAAGGGCGCGGCATTGTCATGCGGGTCCCCCTGGAGGGTGGCGGCCGGCTCGTCGTGGAGATCTCCGCCGACGAGGCAAAGGCGCTCGGCGAGGCGTTGAAGAACGTCGTCGGCTGAGAGCTCCCGAGACAACTTGATCCACGACCCTGGCGTAACCACGGCGCCAGGGTCGCTGACGTTTGAGGAGATGTTCCGTGCCCATTGAGACCACTGCGTCGGTGGTCGCCGAGGTTCCCGACGACGCCGAGCTGCTGGCCGTACCCTACGCCTCCGACCTCAGCCCCGCGGTCGATCTGCACCTGCCGGTGTCCGACCTGCTCGCGCACTACGAGGCCAAGGGGGAGGCGGGAGAGATCGTCGAGGTCCCGGTGGCGCGGGGCGGCGGCATCGGGCGGGTCCTGCTGTACGGGGTGGGCGACGGCTCGCCGCGTGCCCTGCGCAGGGCCGCCGCCGCGCTGACCCGACGGGCCAAGGGCCGGGACACGCTGACCGTGGCGGTGCCCGAGGGCGACGTCACCGCGTTCGCGGAGGCCGCCCTGCTGGCCGCGTACACGTTCCGGATCGGCGAGGCCGGCAAGAAGGCCGTGCGGGCGCTGGCGTTCGCCGGGGCGGACGAGGGGCAGGTGCGGCGGGCGGAGACCGTCGCGCACGCGGTGGCGCTCGCCCGTGACCTGGCCAACACGCCGTCCTCCGTCAAGGACCCGGCCTGGCTCGCCGAGCGCGCGGCCGAGGTCGGCCTGCCGGTGGAGGTCTGGGACGAGGAGCGGCTGCTGGCCGACGGGTTCGGCGGCATCCTCGCCGTCGGCAGGGGCTCGGCCAGCCCGCCGCGGCTCATCCAGCTCTCCTACACACCCGCCGAGCCGGCCGACCGGCACGTGGTGCTGGTGGGCAAGGGCATCACGTTCGACTCGGGCGGGCTGTCGCTCAAGCCGACCGACAACATGAAGACCCAGAAGACCGACATGGCCGGCGGCGCGGTCGTCATCGCCGTGCTGGGCGCGCTGGCGGCGCTGGGCGCGCCCGTACGCGTCACCGGGCTGATCGCCGCCGCCGAGAACATGCCCTCGGGCACCTCCCAGCGGCCCAGCGACGTCATCAAGCACTACGGCGGGCGCACCGTCGAGGTGCTCAACACCGACGCCGAGGGGCGGCTCGTGCTGGCCGACGCGCTGGCCTACGCCGACGCCGTCCTCGGCCCCGACGCCGTCGTGGACATCGCCACGCTCACCGGGGCCATCACGGTGGCGCTCGGCCGCAACGTCGGCGCCGTCTACTCCTCCGACGACGTGCTGGCCAAGCAGCTCGTGGAGGCGGGGCAGAGCGCCGACGACCGGCTGTGGCGGATGCCGCTGATCGAGGACTACACGCCCGCGCTGGAGTCGTCGATCGCCGACCTCGCCAACGTCGAGGCCGGGTCCAGGTTCGGGGCGGGGTCGATCACGGCGGCGTTGTTCCTGCGGGAGTTCGCCGGGGATCGGCCGTGGGCGCACCTCGACATCGCTGGCGTCGGGCGCAGCACCGTGGAGGAGGGCACGATGAGCAAGGGAGCCACGGGGTTCGGCGTACGCGTGCTCCTGGAGTGGCTCACCCGCGGCTAGCCCCTGGGAGCTGGGCGCGCCCGCGTCCGGCTCCCCGCCGCTAGTCGGAGACCTTGATCGCGGCCAGCAGGCCGTCGCCGAGCGGCATGAGCACCGAGCGCAGCCGCTCGTCCGACTGCACCAGCTTGCCCACCTCGCGCAGCGCCACCGTGTCGGTGTCGCGCTGCGTGGGGTCGGCCACGCGGTGGTGCCACAACATGTTGTCGAAGGCCACGATGCCGCCCACGCGCAGCAGGCGGACTGCCTCGGCGAGGTAGTCGGCGTATTCCTGCTTCGCGCCGTCGGCGAAGACCATGTCGTAGCCGCCGTCCGACAGCCGCGGCAGCACGTCGAGCGCGCGGCCCGAGATGAGGCGCACCCGCCCGCCCGAGAAACCGGCCTCCGCGAACGCCTGTCTGGCCAGCCGCTGGTGCTCGGGCTCGACGTCGACGCTCGTCAGCGTGCCGTCCGCGCGCATGCCGCGCAGCAGCCACAGCCCCGAGACCCCGCAGCCCGTGCCGACCTCGACGACGGACTTGGCGTTGACGGCGGTGGCGAGGAAGCACAACGCCGCGCCGCCGCCGGGAAGGATGGGCGTGGCCCCCATCTCCAGCCCGCGCTGCCGCGCCGCGTGCAGGATCTCATCCTCGTGATGGAACTGCTCCGCATAGGCCAGAGTGGCCTCCACCGGAGTGGTCATCGGCCTCCTCCCCACACTTTCGTTCTGGTTGCTCGCACCAGTCGCAACACGTCATACACGCCATTGCCACCGATCGCAGCCTAGGGGAGACACGCCGGGACGGGAACTCAGGAGGGACCTAAGGCGTTGCAGGTTTAAACGGGCTTTGCCGGTCCGGAAGGCAGGCAGTGCGCACGAAGGGACGAAACCAGGCACTATGGCGGTAGCGGTGGTCCCAGAGAGAGGAGTTCTGGTGGACGAAAGCGACCACCAGACCGATACTCCGATGTCGTCCGACTGGACGCCTCCCACATGGGAGGAAGTGGTGCGGACACACTCCGCACGTGTGTATCGGCTGGCCTACCGGCTGACCGGCAATGTCCACGATGCCGAGGACCTGACCCAAGAGGTCTTCGTCCGGGTTTTCAGGTCGCTGTCGAGCTACACCCCCGGCACGTTCGAGGGGTGGCTGCACCGGATCACGACGAACCTGTTCCTCGACATGGCGCGGCGCAAGCAGCGCATCAGGTTCGAGGGACTCGCCGACGACGCCGCCGAGCGGCTTCGCGGCCGCGAGCCCTCTCCGGCGCAGGCGTTCGACGACGCCCACCTGGAGCCCGACATCCAAGCCGCCCTCGACGCACTCGCCCCCGAGTTCCGGGCCGCGATCGTGCTGTGTGACATCGAGGGCCTGTCTTACGAGGAGATCGCGGCCACGCTCGGCGTCAAGCTGGGTACGGTCCGAAGCCGTATTCACCGTGGCCGGGCGCAGTTGCGGGAGGCGCTCGACCACCGGGCCCCCCGTACTACCCAACTCCCCCCGACCGTGATCCGTGGGGAGGAAGTCTGATATGGCTCATCTTGGAGAACGTGTTTCCGCGCTCGTCGACGGAGAGCTCAACCACACCGAACGCGAGCGCGCGCTCGCCCATCTGACTTTCTGCGCTGACTGCAGGCGCGAGGTCGAGTCGGTGCGGGCGCTGAAGTCGCGCCTGCGCTCGCTCGACACACCGGCGATGCCGGCGGACCTGACGATGTCCCTGCTCCGGATGGCGGAGCCCGGGGGCCCGCTGCCGCCGAGGGAGCGCCCTTTCCCCACGCGCACGTTCGGGGGAGTGCCCATTCCTGGGCCGCACAGCATCGCTCCGCTGGACAACCGCCCGCGCAGGGACGCCATCGGTGGAGCCTCGGGCCCTGGTCGTGGCGCTAGGCGGCGGACGACGTACGTCGCGGTCGGCATGGTCTCCGCGGCCGTGGCGCTCGGCACCTTCTTCGCGGCGAGCGGCGTGGGGCAGAACAATCCGGCCCCACCGGTTGAACTGTTCCAGCAGCCGGCTCGTACTACGCCTACGAACGCGCCTTCGACCGCCACGCCTTGACCCCCCGGTATGCCGGAGACACTCGGTTGGCGTAGTCGGCGGCGCGCGGGGCATACGATCTGGGTTCGGGAATTGTTACAGACAAGTCCTGATAAAGCTTTATAGCCCTCGTATGCCGCAAGAGCGAGGATTGCGGTGGCCGAGCCAAGGAGTGGTGAGACTTAGATGACCGACGAGACGCGCCCCACCGAAGGACGCACGACGTCGGACTCCCCCGAGCCACAGGGGCGGCCGGACTTCCTGCCCGCGGACGGCGACCAGAACGGCATGCGGCCCGAGCCGCCCGCCTCGTTCGGCTCGTCGTGGGGCGACCCTTCGGGCCGGCCCGAGGTCTTCGGCACGCCGCCGTACGAGCCGCGTTCGTACGACTCCCCGAGCGGCCCTTCGTACGGAGCCCAGGACAATCCTGCCCAGACCGGCCCCCAATACGGCGCTCCCTCCTTCGGCTCGCCGGAGGCGGGGACCCGCTCCTACGACAGCCCGTCGTTCGGCCCCCCGGAAGGGGGCCCGCGCTCCTTCGACAGCGGCCCGTCGTTCGGCCCGCCCGACACGGGGTCGCGTTCCCACAACAGCCCGTCGTTCGGTTCCTCCGACACGGGCCCGCGCTCGTACGACAGCGGCCCGTCGTTCGGCCCGCCCGACACTGGCACGCGTTCCTACGACAGCCCGTTCTTCGGCGCCCCGGACGGTGGGGCGCGCTCCTATGAGGGACCGCCGCTCGGCGGCTCCTCCGACGGGCCGTCGTTCGGCGCTCCGCCCTCCTACGGCGGCGGGACCCCGCCGCCACCGCCGCCGCGCCAGGCCCTCCCCATGGGCGCGGGCTGGGCGCCGCCGCCTCCGGGCGCGCAGGGCTCGGGCGCTTTGAGGCGCGGGCCCTCCATCGGGTTCCTGGTCGCCATGGCCGTGGTCATCGCCCTGGTGGCCTCGCTGCTCGGCAGCGTCGGCACCTACCTGCTGACGAAGCCGACGGGCAGCAACGACCCCTCCTACAGCCTCGGCCCGCTCCCGACCGGCGCCACCAACCGGGCACCCGACTCGGTGGCCGGCGTGGCCTCGCGGGTGCTGCCCAGCGTGGTCTCGCTGGAGGTGGGCAACGGCAGCAACACCGAGGGCGCGTCGGGCTCCGGGTTCCTGATCAAGAACGGCTACGTGGTCACCAACAACCACGTGGTCTCGCTGGCCGCCAAGGGCGGCGAGATCCGGATCATGTTCAACAACCGCAAGACCACCTCGGCGCGCATCGTCGGCCGTGACCCCGGCTCCGACCTGGCCGTGGTGAAGCCGGAGGAGACGTTCGGCACGCCGGAGATCACCCTCGGCAACTCCGACCAGGTCGTGGTCGGCGACCCCGTCATCGCCATCGGCTCCCCGCTGGGCCTGACCGGCACGGTGACGACCGGCATCGTCAGCTCGCTCAACCGCCCGGTCATCGCCGGCGACGACACCGGCACCAGCACCGAGGAGCCCGCCTACATCAGCGCCATCCAGACGGACGCCGCCATCAACCCGGGCAACTCCGGCGGGCCGCTGGTGAACGGCCGGGGCGAGGTCGTCGGGGTGAACTCGGCGATCGCCACGCTCGGGCGCTCGATGAGCAGCCAGAGCGGCAGCATCGGCCTGGGCTTCGCGATCCCCGTCAACCAGACGCGGCGGGTGGCCGAGGAGCTGATCACGACCGGCAAGGCGAAGCGGCCCAAGATCGGCATCGTCCTGGACAAGGACTACCGGGGGCAGGGCGTACGCATCGCCTCGGAGCCCGCCGGGGGGCAGCAGCCGGTGGACGCCAACGGGCCCGCCGGGAAGGCGGGGCTGAAGGCCGGTGACGTGATCCTGGAGATCGACGGGCTGGCGCTGCAGGACGGGAACGAGCTGATCGCCTTGATCCGCAGCAAGTCGCCGGGGGCCAAGATCACCATCAAGTACCAGCGGGCGGGGCAGGAGCGTACCGCCACGCTGGTGGTGGTCGCCGACGAGGAGCCGACGCCCACGCCGTCCTGACCGCACCGCCACGCTTTCCCACCGCGCCGCAGCAGGCATCCGCCTCCTGCGGCGCGGCCGTTTCTCGGGCGGAAGGCCGTTGCCGGGTGAGCTGAGCGGGGCGGGTGGGGGGTCGTTCCCGCCGGTGATATGACCTAGGGGAGACGACCGACCTACCCCCAGGAGCCCTTAGTCTGTGGATAGGCCGGGGTTGTCCTCGGAGAGGTTGGACTGCGGTAGGAGCTCACGGTGTTCGGACTCGGGTGGATGGAGATCGGAGCGCTGATCGTGATCGCGCTGCTCGTCTTCGGTCCGGAAAAACTGCCCCAGGCGGCCTCACAGGCGGGCAGGACGCTGCGCAACCTGCGCCGGATGGCCAACAACGCGCGCGACGACCTGCGCGCCGGTCTGGGGCCGGAGTTCCAGAACTTCGATCCCGCCGACCTCAACCCGCGCAACTTCGTGCGTAAGCATCTCCTCGACGACATCGAGGACGACTGGAACAACACCGACAAGTCGCGCGAGCTGGAACCCGCCACGACGGCTCCCTACGTGCCCGAGCCGGTCGATGAGCTCAATTATGGGGAATTGCCCCCGTACGACTCAGAAGCGACCTGAGAAGCCCCTCACGAACGCGAAAGGGCCCGCCCCCAAAGGGAGCGGGCCCGTTCGGTCTCAGCGGCGCGGTGCCAGGCCCAACTGGAGGCCCTTCAGGCTGGAGGAGCGCTTGCTCAGGTCAGCCGCGATCTTGCGCAGTTCGGCGGCCGCCGGGGCGTCCGGCTCGGTCAGCACCAGCGGTTTGCCCTCGTCGCCGCCCTCGCGCAGCCGCAGGTCGATGGGCACCTGACCGAGCAGCGGCACCCGGGCGCCCAGCGTACGCGTCAGCGCGTCGGCCACCGTCTGCCCGCCGCCCTCGCCGAACACCGCGATGCGCTCGTCGCAGTGGGGGCAGGGCAGCCACGCCATGTTCTCGATGACGCCGGCGATCTGCTGGTGGGTCTGGGCCGCGATCGAGCCGGCCCGCTCGGCCACCTCGGCGGCGGCCATCTGTGGCGTCGTCACGACCAGGATCTCCGCCGACGGCAGCCGCTGGGCCACCGAGATGGCGATGTCGCCGGTGCCCGGAGGCAGGTCGAGCAGGAGGATGTCGAGGTCGCCCCAATAGACGTCGGCGAGGAACTGGTGGAGCGCCCGGTCCAGCATCGGACCGCGCCACACCACCGGCGTGTTGCCCTCGGGCTTGAACATCCCGACCGAGATGACCTTGATGTCGTGGGCCACCGGCGGCATGATCATGTCCTCGACCTTCGTGGGCCGCTCGGCGGCGCCCAGCATGCGAGGAATGCTGTGACCGTAGATGTCGGCGTCGACGATGCCGACCTTGAGGCCGCTGGAGGCCATGGCGGCGGCGAGGTTGACCGTCACCGAGGACTTCCCGACGCCGCCCTTGCCGCTGGCCACCGCGAACACGCGGGTCAGCGAGCCCGGCTGGTTGAACGGGATCTCCTTCTCCGGCCCGCGGTCGCCCCGCAGCTTGGTCTGCAGCGTCTTGCGCTGCTCCGTGCTCATGACGTCAAGTTCGATCTTGACGCCCGTCACACCTTCGACCTTGGAGACGGCGTTCGTCACGTCGCGGGTGATGGTGTCTTTCATCGGGCAACCGGCCACGGTGAGGTAGACGCCAACGCGCACCGCCCCGTCGGGAGCGATCTCGATGCTCTTGACCATGTCGAGATCCGTGATCGGGCGACGGATCTCGGGGTCGATGACGGTGGACAGTGCCGCCGTCACCAGTTCCTGGGTTGGTGCCATCGAAGTCTCGGCACGAGGGAGTGCCGTCCCTCCTTTGTCGGTATATGTGTGACAGGCGCTGGGCGCCAGCGAGGATGCCCCTCCATGGTATGAACCGGAGCCCTCGCTGGGTTAATCCGCACTGTTAGATGTCTGTGCAACAACGTCTAAGGTTACTCCGTGACTCTTCTGGGCGACGAGGGCCTGACCGTAGAGGAACTGACGGTTTGGCGCATGTTGCAGCGTGCACAGGTGCGCATCACCCGCCACCTGGAGGCGGAGCTGCTCGTCGCCCACGAGCTGCCGCTGGCCTCGTACGAGGTGCTCATGCAGCTCGCGGAGGCCCCGGAGCGGCGGCTGCGCATGAACGACCTCGCCGCTCGCGTGCTGCTCTCCCGCAGCGGCCTGACCAGGCTCATCGACCGGCTGCAGCGAGATGGGCTGGTCACGCGGGAGGCCTGCGCCGACGACGCCCGCGGGCTCTACGCGGTGCTGAGCGATCGCGGGGCGGCGCGGCTGGCCGAGGCGACGCCGACCTACCTGCGCGGCATCAGGACCCAGTTCCTCGACCTGCTGGGGTCGGGGGAGATCGCCCAGGTGCGGGCGATGCTCGCCAGGCTCGACCTCACCGGCGCTCCTCAGGGGTGTTCCTGAGCTCCTCCAGCAGCTTGCCCAGCTCCGAGCGCAGGTAGTCGCGGGTGGCGACCTCGTTCAGCACCAGGCGCAGGCCCGCGATCTCGCGCGTCAGATATTCGATCTCGGCCTGGTTGCGCTCGGCGGTCTCGCGGTCCTGCTCGTACTGGATGCGGTCGCGGTCGTCCTGCCGGTTCTGGGCCAGCAGGATCAGCGGCGCGGCGTAGCTGGCCTGCAGGGACAGCATCAGCGTGAGGAAGATGAACGGGTAGGGGTCGAACTTGAGGTTGGCGGGCGCGAACACGTTCCAGATGCCCCAGACCGCCACGAACACGGTCATGTAGACGATGAACCGGGCGGTGCCGAGGAAGCGGGCGATCTGCTCGGAGAGGCGGCCGAACGCCTCCGGGTCGTAGTGCGGGCGCAGCGAGCGGCGCAGGGCCCGCGGTTGGTCGAGTCGGTCAGACGTCACGGTCGGCCCTCTCGCGCCAGTCCTCGGGCAGCATGTGGTCCAGCACGTCGTCCACCGTCACGGCGCCGACGAGCCGGCCCAGCTCGTCGACGACGGGGGCGGCGACGAGGTTGTAGTTGGCCAGGTAGTAGGTGACCTCGCGCAGCGTGAAGTCCGGCCTGATCGGGTCGATCGACGGGTCGATCACGCCGCCGAGCAGCGTGGACGGCGGCTCGCGCAGCAGCCGCTGGAAGTGCGAGACCCCCAGGTACGTGCCCGTCGGCGTCTCCGTCGGCGGCCTGGTGACGTAGACCTGGGCGGCCACGGCGGGCGTCAGGTCTCCCTGCCTGATGTGCGCCAGCGCCTCCGCCACCGTGGCGCTGGGCGGCAGGATCACCGGCTCGCTGGTCATCACGCCGCCCGCGCTGGTCTCCGGGTATGTCAGCAGCCGCCGCACCGGCTCGGCCTCACCGGGCTCCATCAGCGCCAGCAACTCGGCCGCCTTCTCCTCCGGCAGGTCGTTCAGCAGGTCGGCGGCGTCGTCGGGGCCCATCTCCTCCAGCACGTCGGCCGCGCGCTCGGGCTCCAGCGTGCCGAGGATCCCGATCTGGTCGTCGGGCGGCAGCTCCTCCAGCACGTCGGCCAGCCGGGTGTCGTTCAGCGCGCGGGCGATCTCGACCCGCCGCTTGCTGGGCAGGTCGTGCAGCGCGCTGGCCATGTCGGCGGCCCGCAGCGACTCGAACGCGGCGATCAGCCCGGCCGCCCCCTGGTCCTTCTGCAGCTTGTCGAAGCCCGACACCTCGCCCCAGTCGACGGTCCGCGGCTCGCGCCGCCGGCCCTTGTAGACGGCGACCTTGGTGATCTCCCAGGTGGACGGCTTGATCTCCGCCATGGCCACGTCGTAGACGGTCATGGGCTCGTCGCCGAGGCTCACGGTGAGGTCGAGCATCTCGCCGATGACCAGCGTCTCGGTGCCGCGCTGCTCGAACCTGCGCATGTTGAGCCGCCCGGTGAAGACCACGGACCCGGCCTCGATGCGGCGTACGCGGGTGATGGGCAGGAAGACGCGGCGGCGCGGTTGCACCTCCACGACGAAACCGTGGACGTTGGGCCGGCCGCCGATGCGCAGCCCCACCACGACGTCCCTGACGCGGCCGATCTGGTCGCCGGCCGGGTCGAAGACCGGTGTCCCCGCCAACCGGGCCACGAAGATCTGCACGTGGCCAGGCTAACAGTGCTGCCCCATTGCGCCAGGAACGCCGGACATGTCAGTATCAAACCTGCTTAACGGTAATTACTTGGCGGGGGTGTGCGGTGAGGTATGCGGGACTCGCGCTCGCGTTCGTGTCCTCGGTCTGTTTCGCGTTCTCGGGACCCATGGCGAAATACCTCATAGCCGCCGGGCTGGCGCCTATGGAGGCGGTGTGGACCCGGATGGCGGGGGCGGGCCTGCTGCTGGTGGCGGTGCTGGCCGTGGTGCGGCCGCGGGCGCTGCGGATCCCCAGTGCCAGGCTGCCGTTCTTCGCGCTGTACGCGGTCATGGCGGTGGCCGGCGTGCAGGCACTGTACTTCGTGGCGATCACGCGGCTGCCGGTGGGGGTCGCGTTGCTGCTGGAGTTCATGGCGCCGGTGATGGTGGTGGCCTGGGTGCGGTTCGTCCGCAAGCTCCGGCTGGCACGGGCCGCGTACGTCGGCGCGGTCGTCGCCGTCGTGGGCCTGGCGATCGTCGTGGAGGCGTGGCAGGGGCTGCGCCTGGACGCGCTGGGCCTGCTGCTCGGCCTGCTGGCCGGGGCGTGCTGCGCCGGATATTTCCTGATGAACGATAGCTTCGGCGACGACGTGGACCCGCTGGGCCTGATCGCCTGGGGGATGACCGGCGCGGCGGTCGTGCTGATCCCGTTCTCCCGCCCGTGGGACATCCCGTGGAGCGCCTTCACGGTCTCGGCCGCCCCGGAGGGCGGGGTGACGCTGCCGGTGCTGGCCGCGTACCTGTGGATGGTGCTGATCGCCACTGTGATCGCGTACATCCTGGGCGTCAACGCCGTGCGGCGGCTGTCGGCCGCGGTGGGCGCCACCGTCGCGTCCCTGGAGGTCATCGGCGGCGCCATCGTGGCCTGGGCCCTGGTCGGCGAGACGCTCGGCGCGTTCCAGATCGTGGGCGGCCTGATCGTGCTCTCCGGCGCGCTGCTCGCCCAGACCGCCACCTCGGCCTCTCAGCCGGAGCCCGTGCCGGACCTGGAGGCGGTCAGCGCTCGGGGGTGAGGCGCCAGACGGTGGACTCGCGGGCCCAGCGCTCGGGCAGGTGCTCGCTGTCGCGGGCGTTGAGCCGTTCCTTGGCCAGCACCGCCACGACGTCGGCCGCCGCGGCCTGGTCGACGGCCGCGACCGCGGCCTCGAACTCCACCAGCCGCGCGCCGTTGTCCTTGCTGCGGAGCGTGACGTGGACGCGGTCGAGGGCGTCGAGCCCCGGCAACTGCTGCTCCTCGCCCCCCGTCACCAGGTAGATGGCGCCGTCGTGCCAGGCGTGCCAGGCCAGGCGGGGGCGGTCGAGGGTGAGCCAGAGGATGCCGGACTTCTTGGCGCCCTCCTCGACGGCCGCGGTGTTGTCGCTCACGGATCCGACTGTAACCGTCGGGCTCCCGGGCCCGTTAGAGGAGCGGGCGACTTCACCCGGATGATCGCCGAGTAGCGTGTGCGCATGCGCTCACGACGTTCTGTGCTCGCCGTGCCGGGCAGCAACCCGCGGTTCCTGGAGAAGGCCCAGACCCTGCCCGTCGACGAGGTCTTCCTCGATCTGGAGGACTCCGTCGCGCCGCTGGCCAAGGAGGAGGCGCGGGCCAACATCGTCGCCGCGCTGCGGGAGGGCGACTGGTCCGGCAAGACGCGCGTGGTCAGGGTGAACGACCTGACGACGCAGTGGACCTACCGGGACGTGATCGAGGTCGTCGAAGGGGCGGGGGAGTTCCTCGACTGCGTCATGCTGCCCAAGGTGCAGGACCCCACCGAGGTCGTCTGGCTGGACACCCTGCTCACCCAGATCGAGAAGACCATGGGCTACGAAGTGGGCCGCATCGGCATCGAGGCGCAGATCGAGAACGCGCGCGGCCTGGTGAACGCCGACGCCATCGCCGGCTCCTCCGAGCGGCTGGAGACGCTCGTCTTCGGCCCGGCCGACTTCATGGCCTCGGTCAACATGCGTACGCTCGTCGTCGGGGAGCAGCCGCCCGGCTACGTCGAGGGCGACGCCTACCACTACATCCTCATGCGCCTGCTCATGGCCGCGCGGATGCACGACCTGCAGGTGATCGACGGGCCCTACCTGCAGATCAAGGACGTCGAAGGCTTCCGCCGGGTCGCGCGCAGGGCGGCGGCGCTGGGGTTCGACGGAAAGTGGGTGCTCCATCCCGGGCAGGTGGACGCGGCCAACGAGGTGTTCTCGCCGGAGCAGGAGGACTATGACCACGCCGAGCTCATCCTGGAGGCGTACGAGTACTACACCTCCGTGGAGAAGCGCGGCGCGGTCATGCTGGGTGACGAGATGATCGACGAGGCCTCGCGCAAGATGGCGCTCGTCGTGGCCGCCAAGGGGCGGGCGGCCGGGCTCACCCGGACGACGAGCTTCACACCTTGAACCCGACGGCGGTGAAGAACCAGAACGACGAGGTCAGCCAGAGGCCCACCAGCGCCGTGAACGCGAGCCCGCCGAGCACGGGCAGCGTCCAGCCGGGCGTGTTGCGCTTGGGCAGCGACAGCAGCTTCGCGGTGAACACGCCGTAGAAGAAGCAGCCGAGCAGCGAGTGCGCGAGCACGCGGGGCACGTCGTACTGCAGGCCGAGGGCGTACAGGCAGTGGAAGGCGACCGGGATCGTGAGCAGGAACGCCAGCCGGCCCGACCAGCGGTGCACCGCCGGCGGGATGGTGACCCCGAGCTTGCCCCACATCGACAGGGCCGAGACGACCTGCACGATCGCCAGCACGAACGCGCCCGTCGTCAGCCACACCTTCATCGGCAGCGCCGCGGAGAAGCCGGCCACGCCGACCGCGAATCCGGTCGGCGTGTGGGCCCGCCCGTACACGCCGAGCGCGAGCACCACGAGGCCGCCTGCCAGCAGCGGCACCAGTAACGGGGTCAGGCTGCGGGAGGGTTGCTGGTGGACGGCGGTCATTGCATCTCCTCGATGAAGCCGTCGACGTCCTCGGGGTAGACCGTGGTGTCGTCGACAGTCACTGGTGCGGTCGGCTGCTCGCTGTCGAGCCGCGGGATGTCGAGCTGCTCCTCTCCGGCGAAGGCGGCGCCGACCTGGTAGTAGCCGCCGTTCGGGTTCTTGATCATGATCCAGCCGGCGCGCAGCTTGGCGCCCCTGACCACGGCGGTGGCCCGGTACAGGCCCGACGGCTTGACCACCGTGGGCGCGACGAAGCTCCACTTCTTGCCGCCGACGGACACCGAGCCCTTGGCCTGGCCGCCGCCGAGTGCGGCCGAGATCTTGGAGCCGGCGTTGGCCACGCCCTTCAGTTGCAGCGTGCCCGCCGCCTCGTCGCCCTTGAACCAGGCCTCGGTCCTGCCGTCGCAGAAGTAGCCGACCGCCTTGCCGTTCCTGATCGAGATCGCGATGAGAGCGCCGTTGCCCTTCACCCGGCCGCCGTAGTCGGCCTTGGCGATCTTCTGCGCCTCCGTACGCGTCGGTGAGGGGGACGGTGCCGCGGAGTTCTGCTCGGTGGTGCCCTCCTCCACCGACGGCGCCTCCGCGGCGGTGTTGGCGGCCGGGTTCTCGGCCGCCGGTGTCGCGGTGATGCTGGCGACACCCAGCCCCACGGCGAGCACTGCTCCCGCCGCGAGGGTGATGAAAGGTCCCAGCCTTGACATGGACTGCTCCCAGGGTCGAAATGCTTACGCCTCCGAGCATCCGCCTAAAACGGCGGGCCGTCTGTGAACTAATGCGCACCAAGCGGACAGAATGGAGAGATGCAGGAGAATCCAGGGCCTCAATATCCGCCGTACGGCACCCAGGTGCCCGCTCATCCGTACGGGCAGCCGCCGTCCTGGTTCCTGCCGGCTCCTCGTGGGGCTCGTTTCGACCACCTCGCCAGGAACGCCGCGGCCCGTCCGTGGCGCGCGATAGTGGGTACGCTCGTCGTCGGCGCCGGGTTCGTCATGATCGGCGTCGTGGTCGTCGTCGCGTTCGTGGTGCTGGCCGGGATCCTGGGCCTCCCCTCGCCGGTCGACGCGTCCGGGATGCCGGAGGGCACGCCTCTCGGGCTGGCCATGACCCTGCTGTCGATCGCGCCCGTGCTCCTGCTCGTGCTCGGCACGGCGGCGTTCGTCCAGCGGCGCCGGCCCGGGACGCTCTCGTCCGTGGCGGGCAGGTTGCGCTGGTCCTGGATGATGCGGTGCGTGGGGGTCGCGGTGCTGGCGCTGGCGCTCGGCCAGGGCGCGCAGTGGGTGGCGCTGAGCGTCTCGGGCCTGGACGCCGACATGTTTGGGTGGGCCGGGTGGCAGGTGTTCCTGCCGCTGCTCATCGTGATCGTGGTGCTGGTGCCGTTCCAGGCGGCGGCGGAGGAGTACGTCTTCCGCGGCTGGTTCATGCAGGCCGTCGGGGCGCACGTGCGCAATCCCGTCTGGGCCATCGTCATCGGGTCCGCGCTGTTCGCGTCGTTGCACGGCTATTCCTGGGCGGGGCTGCTGGACGTGTTCGCGTTCGGGGCCGTCATGGCCTGGCTGGCGGTGCGTACGGGTGGCCTGGAGGCCCCGATCGCCCTGCACGTGATCAACAACGTGGTGGCCTTCGGGGTGAGCTCCGCCGCCGGGAACCTCGACGACGCGCTGGATCAGGGAAAGGTGCCGGTGCCCTGGCAGGCGTTGACGGGAACCGTGGTGCAGCTCGGGGTGTATGCGTTTGGTGTGATGTATCTAGCCAAAAAGCGGGCGATTAGCACTATTTCGGAATAAATCAGGCGAGAGGTGCCGGGAATCTCGCTAGAGAGGTCTCGCTATTCCGGCTGAGTCATGCTGGTCTGGATGCTGTCGGCCGGCGCGGGTCCCTCCCGGACCCTCCTGGAACGGTCCGCGACCCGGCCGAGATCTACCTGTACGACTCGTTTGACTAGGAGGTACGGCGCGTGGCCTCCGGCCCCAGCGAACCGCCACGGCGACCGCCGGAAGACGACGACCCGCGTTCCGAGGGCGCTTCAGAACCACATCCTTCCGAAGAGCCCAGGATCAGCCATTCGCCGCCCGGTCCCACCGATGATCGGGCCAGAGGCTTACCGCTGACCTCACCTTGGGGGATGCCGCCGTTCGCCGCGCCCGTACCCGAGGAGGAGCCGCAGGAGTGGCCCAAGGGGCGCCGGCCGTACAGCTCACCGACGGCCGAGCCCGAGGTGGAGCCGCGCCGCCGGCCTAGGCGCATCGTCAACCGGCCCGACAAGCTCGTCGCCGGCGCGCCCCTCTCCGCGGACCCCACCTCGGAGCCGCCCGCCTCCGAGACCATCCCTGGGCCCGCCCCCGAGCCCACCCCCGGGCCCGGCACCGAACCCGTTCCCGAGCCGGTCTCCGAGGCGCCTGAGCCCCACGTGGCCGCCTCCCAGGACATCGACCAGGAGCCCTCCGGGCAGGAGGAGACGGCGGACGAGCCGGAGGTGCGGCGCGTCGGGCGGCCCCCGGCGGGCCGTCCCACCCGGCCCGACCTGCTCGTCGCGACCGGCCCGCCGCGCCCCCAGGGGTCGAGCGGCCGCCACCACAGGGGCCCGGCCCCCGCCGCCGTACGCCGGTCCAGCCCCGTCCACCGGGGCAGCAGGGCCGTCCCGGTCGTCCTGACCGTGGCCGCGGCCGTCCTGGTGGCCACCGGCGTGCTCGTGTGGCAGTGGAGCGACGACGAGGCCCCGGGCCTGAGCCTGGCGGCGGGCACCGGCCGGTCGGGGGACGAGCTGTTCACCGTCCCCGCCGCGGGCGTCGGCGCCAACCAGAAGCTCAACGACATGACCTCGGTGGGCCGCGCGGTGGTCGCGGTCGGCAGCGACACGACCAGCCCGACCCCGCGCCCGCTCTTCCTGTTCTCCCCCGACGGGGGCAAGAACTGGCAGCTCGGCCAGGTGAACCGGGCCTCCACCCCCACGGTCCGGCGCGTGGTCGGCGGGAACGGCCGCTGGCTGGCCAGCGGCGGCGACGACGTCTCCGGCGAGCGCGGCCTGTGGACCAGCACCGACGGGTTCAGCTGGACGGCCGTCGAGGAGTCCGGGTCCGCCTTCAGGGCGGGTGACCACATCGACGACATCGCCAGGACGGGCTCCGGGTTCGTCGCCGTGGGACGTGCGACGGGCGCCGACGGCGGCTCCGGCCCCGCGGCCTGGCGCTCCGGCGACGGCGCCACCTGGGAGCGAATCGAGACGAGGGAGCTGGGAGTCCGGGAGATCAAGGCCGTGGTGGCCAAGGGCGACACGGTCGTGGCCATCGGAGTACCCGCGGACGGCGAGGGATCGCGGGTGCTGCGCTCGGCCGACGGCGGGCGCAACTGGCAGGCGACCGGCTTCCAGCTCCCCGAGGCGCTCGCCCCGCGTGCCGGGATGGTCGCCGTGCTGCCCAAGCGCTTCGTGCTGGTGCCGACGCGGCGGCGGACGGTCGAGGGCGACGTACGCGTCTACTGCTCCCCGACAGGGGCGCAGTGGTCGCAGTGCGGCTCCATCGGCGGCCTCGGCCCCGAGAGCCCCGGCGTGGAGTCGCTGATCTCCTACCCGACGGGCGTCGCGGCGATCGCGCAGTCCGTGATCGGCAAGTACGCGGTCCTGACCACCGCGAACGGGAGTGACTGGGCCAAGCGGACCGACCTCGGGGACCTGCGGGGGGCGACCCTGCGCGGCTTCACGATCTCCGGCGGCACCCTGTTCGCCGGCGGCGACCAGGCGGCCTCCGACGTCGACAACCAGCTCGTGCTCATGACCGCGCCCCCGCGCGGCTCCGTCTCCCGGGTGCCGCTCGGCGAGGTCGAGGGCCTGACCAGGATCGCCCGCGAGACGAACGCGCTGGCCGGCGCCGGCGGCCGGTACGTCGCCGTCGGCTCGGCCTCGGGCGACGCCGGCCTGTGGACGATCAAGAACTGGCAGAGCTGGAAGTCCATGAGCCTGGGCGGCACCGGCAGGCAGACGCTGGAGGACGTGGCGCACGGCGGCCGCGGCTGGCTGGCGGTCGGTGGCACCGAGACGAACGTCGCCGTCGCCGACCCCCTCCTCGTCACCTCCGAGGACGGCGAGAGCTGGAGGAAGGTGAACGCCACCGGCGACCTGGCTCGCCGGCCCGACCAGCCCTACCTGCGGGCCCACGTGGTGACGGTCGGCAAGGAGGGCTATGTGGTGGCGGGCGAGACCAAGGACCAGTCGGGCACCCTCGGCGCCGCCATGTGGTTCACCCCCGACATGCGCAAGTACACCCGGTCGAAGAAGCTGCCGCATGGCGGCTCGGGCGTGCGCGTCCACGACGCCATCGCCACCGGCGACGGGTACGTGGCGGTGGGCGGCTCCGGGAACGCCGACCAGGAGACCACCGTGGTCTGGCACTCGGAGGACGGCGTGAACTGGAGCGCGCGCGACCGCGTGTCCCCTCCGGGCGCGACGTCGGCCGGGCTCCGCCGGGTCACCACCTACCAGGGCAAGCTGGTGGCCATCGGCACGGCCCTGACGGGAGGGACGCGGCACGCGTTCGCCGCCGTCTCCGACGACGAGGGCCGGACCTGGCAGACGGCCTGGCTCCCGGCGGACCGGGCGGCCGCGGTGTACGACCTGGCGGCGGCGGAGGAGGGCCTCGTTGCCGTCGGCTGGCACGGCGTGCCCGGCGAGGGCGACAGCGCGGCCTGGACCTCGCAGGACGGGCTGTCGTGGAACCGCATCGGGCTCACCCAGGACCGCCTGGCGGGCCAGGGGACGCAGTGGTTGTCGGCGGTGGCCGTGGCGGGGTCGGAGGTCGTGGCGCTCGGCCGGTCCACGACGTACAGCGCCGACCACCTGATCCTGTGGACCTCCAGCCTGACGTCCAACCGATAGGTGGGCCGAGCTCCCGGCTCAGCTCGGCGGGAGCACGCCCCACGCCGTCAGCGACTCCAGGAGGCCCTCGGACAGCGGCAGCCGTACCAGGTCGGCGCGGTCGCACCAGCGCACGTCGGCGGCGTCGTCCCCGGCGGCGGGCACCCCTCCCGACACGGTGGCGAGGTAGTCGCGGATCACGTACGTGACCCCGCCCGGCCCCGGCCGGTCCACCGTGCCCGCCAGGCGGCCCACCTCGACCTCCAGCCCCGTCTCCTCCAGCACCTCACGGCACACGCCGGCCTCGTCGGTCTCCCCAGGCTCCAGCCGCCCCCCGGGGACGGACCACAGCCCCATGCCCGGCGGGTGGCCGCGCTTGATGAGAAGGAGCCGGTCAGAGGCGTCGAAAATGATCGCGCCGACACAATTTACGCGCACATGACCAAGATTACGACGGGATAACGGGTAGCGGTCTTGACGTGGCCGTGCCGGAGAAAGCAACGTGGGTAGTTGTGAGAGCGGCTCCAACCTGCCCACGGTGTTTTGGCCCGCTTCACGGGCCGAGCGCCTGGTCGAGTGCGTTTCGATGTGATGCGCACGGTGATGTCCTGCCGTATCAGCCTCCGTGGCCGCCGACCAGCACCGCGCTAGAGGCGATACGCAAGTCCTCCGTCGTGCCCGTGTGGCTGCCGTGGCCGTTGCCCGCCGGCTGGCTGGTGACCGGCTTCGGCGAGGTGGGCGACCAGCGCACCGGCGCCCGAGCGAGCCTGGTCGCGCTGACCGGGCCGTCGCTGATGGAAGGACCGGCCGATCTGATCATCATCGCCGAGGAGCCGGGAATCGGGCTCGGCGCGGCGTTCGCGGGGCTCGACGGGCCCGACCCCGGAGAGGGGTTCGACGCGGGACCGCCGAACGCCAAGATCACGGTCCTCGGCCATCCCACCGCCCTGTGGTGCGTGGACGGCGAGGACGACCGCGCCGTCTACGCGGGCGAGGCGCTGGGCAACTGGCTGTGGGCGATCGCCTGGCCGGCCGACGCGGGTTGCGTGATCGCGCTCGCCGAGCTGTCGCTGCTCGACGCCCGCGATCATGACCTGGATGTGCCGTTCGGGGCGTTCTCACCCAGACTTGAGGATTAGCACGCGCGTACGCGATTCGCGCTGTCATGCAGACGGGCTAGAGTTCGGAGGCGTGACAGCGCGTATCGAGCGAGTGGTGACCGAGGGAGTCGTCGACATCGACGGCACCGAGCACAAGGTCGAGAACAACACCTGGATCGTGGGTGACGACGACGAAGTGATCGTCATCGACGCGGCGCGTGACGCCGAGAAGATCCTTGAGCAGGTGGGCGAGCGGGAGGTGCTGGCCGTCATCTGCACGGCGGGCCTGCCCGACCACGTCGGGGCGGCCATCGAGGTGGCCAGCCGCGACGAGGCCGTGGTCGCCCTGCACCCCAAGGACAAGCCCCTGTGGCGGGAGACCTGGCGGGAGACCTGGCCCGACATCGACATGGAGGACGACGGCATCTTCGGTGTGGCCGACGTCCAGCTCGATGTCATGGAGACGCCCGGCGTCACGCCCGGCGGCGTGTCGCTCTACTGCGAGGCGCTCGGAGCGGTCTTCAGCGGCAAGGCCCTGCAGGCCGACGGCCCCGGCAAGATCGGCGGCGAATACCCGGCCCTGGCCGACCAGCTCACCTCGATCGGCGGGCGGCTGTTCACGCTGCCCGGCGACACGCGGGTGCTGGCCACCCACGGCGACGAGGTCACGATCGGCGACCTCGAGCCGCACTTCGACGACTGGGTGTCGGGCTCCCTGACCCGCGTCGAAACCGAAGGCGAGGACGACGGCCCGCTGACCGACGGCACCAGGATCTCCGGGATCAAGCTCGGCCCGGGCGACGAGTAGGGTGCGGCGCCTGGCGACCGGGCACGCCGGATGAGCGGCGTGCAGGGGCAGCTGCCGCTGGAGGGGATGCCGCGGCGGCTCTATTCGTGCACGCCGTCGCGGTTGAACACCTGGCTCGACTGCCGCCGCCGCTACCGGTTCACCTATCTGGACCGGCCGCAGCCGTCCAAGGGGCCCGCCTGGGCGCACAACAGCGTCGGGGCGAGCGTGCACAACGCGCTGGCGGGCTGGTGGCGGGAGCCGTACGAGCGGCGGACCCCGCTGACGGCGGCCATCCTGGTCACGAACGGGTGGATCACCGAGGGGTTCAGGGACGAGGAGCAGTCGGGGCGCTGGCTGGGCCGCGCCCGCGACCTCGTGTCCGGATATGTCGCGACCTTAGATCCGTCCGACGACCCGGTCGGCGTCGAGCGCACGGTCGCCACGCGGACCAAGGCCATCGCCGTGTCCGGCCGCATCGACCGGCTCGACCGGCGCGGTGACGAGCTGGTCGTGGTCGACTACAAGACCGGCCGCCGCCCGCTCACCCAGGACGACGCCCGATCCTCGCTCGCCCTGGCCATCTACGCGGTCGCAGCCTCGACGATGATGCGCACGCCGTGCCACACGGTCGAGCTCCACCACCTGCCCACCGGCGAGATCGTCGAGTGGCGGCACACCGACGAGTCCCTGGCCCGCCACCTCGGCCGCGCCGAGGAGCTGGCCGCGGAGGCCGCGGCGGCCGACGACCGCTACCGGGAGGTCGTGTCGCCTTCCGGGCAGCGCCGCCCCGCCGGGGACCGGCAGCCGGTCGGGCCCGCGTCGGTGCCGGACGAGATCGACGAGCTGTTCGCGCCCAGCCCCGGCCCCATCTGCTCCTGGTGCGACTTCCGCCGCCACTGCCCTCAGGGGCGGGCCGCGGGGCCCGACCGCCAACCTTGGGACGGCCTGGCCGAATAAAGGACGCCATGTGAGACGCGAAGGGCGATTACCGGCGGCAGTGGCGCTGGGCACGCTGTTCAACCCGCTGAACTCGTCGATGATCGCCGTCGCGCTCATTCATGTCGAGGCCGAGTTCCACGTCGGCATCGCGGCCGTCACCTGGCTGGCCGCCGGCTTCTACCTGGTCGGGATCCTGGCGCCGCCGCTGATGGGCACGCTGGGGGACCGGTTCGGGCCGCGGCTGGTGTTCTGCTGCGGGCTGGTGACGATGGCGGTCACCGGCGTGCTGGCCGCGCTGGCGCCGTCGTTCCCGGTGCTGCTGGGGGCGCGGCTGCTGCAGGCGTTCGGGAGTTGCGCGACGATGCCCGCGGGGATGTCGATCATCCAGGCCGCGATGCCGGGCGACGACGGCCGGCCGCCGCCGCGGGTGATCGCGACGATCTCGATGGTCCTCACCGCCAGCGCCGCCACCGGTCCGGTGCTCGGCGGGGTCCTGATCTCGTTGTGGGGATGGCGGGCGATCTTCCTGGTCAACGTGCCGCTCGCGGTGGTCGCGCTGGTCGCGGCCCTGCGGTGGCTGCCCCGGGTACGCGTGGACGGAGCCCGCGAGGCGACGCTGCTGCCCCGGCTGAGCCCCGGCCTGCTGGCCACCTGTGGCCAGTTCGCGCTCACCAACGTGGCCTTCTACGTCGCCTTCTTCGCGGTCCCGCTGTGGGCCCAGAGCACGGCCGGCGTGCCCGCCCACCTCGCGGGGCTGCTCGTGCTGCCGCTGGCCGGGCTGGGGATCGTGATGACGCCCGTGGCGGTGTGGCTGGCCGCGCGGGCCGGGATGCGCACGGTGCTGGTGGCCGGCGCGGCGCTGCTGCTCGGCGGCTCCTGCGTGCTGGCGGCGGCGGACTCGGTGGGGCCGGTGCTGGTGGCCGGGGCGGTGCTGGGGGTGGCGGCGGCGCTGGGCCAGTTCGCGCTGAACTCGCTGGTCTTCGTGCACGCCGACCGGCGTGACACGGGAGCGGCCGTGGGGGTCTTCCAGGCGTCCAGGTATGTCGGCGCGGCCACCGCCTCCGCCCTGCTCGGGGTGCTGTTCGACCGGGCCGGCCTGGGAGGCGGCGGCTGGGCGATGGCGGGGGCGTCGGCGGTCGTGCTGGCGGGGGCGGTGCTGCTGCCCGTCAGGCGGCCTTCGGCCAGCGACGGGGGTCGGTCAGGCCCTTGAGCCCCCTGTCGACGTCGTAGCCCGCCGCGCGCAGCCGCTCCCTGGAGGCGTGCAGCATGTCCCTGGTGGCCGGCATGAAGGCGCGGTCGTGCACGGGCTCGGGCAGCGCGTTCATGCTCAGCCGGAACGCCCTCAGCGCGGCCGTGACCGTCGCCCGGGGGACCTCGGGCAGCGCGCCGTACATGCGCCTGGCCCAGTCGGGCAGCGTGTAGTAGCAGAGCGCGCCGAAGGGGAAGTAGGCGGGCTTGCCGGGCGACAACATCCGCAGCTCCCGCGGCAGCCTGGGCCACAGCAGGAACCGCACGGTCGAGGCCGCCTCCGGCGTCACGCGCAGGGCGGGGCGCACCTGCTTGAAGTAGGCGTCCATCTCCGCGCACGTGCCCGGCACGTCGTCGGCGTGCAGGCCGACGTAGGCGGCGCTCTTGCGCTGCTCGTGGAGGTAGCGGTCGGCCTGGCGCTCGCTGAGCGCCAGCCCGCCGCGCCTGGCCACCTCCAGGTACGACGACACCTCCGCGCAGTGCACCCACAGCAGCAGCTCCGGGTCGTCCACCCGATGGGTCCGCCCGCTGCCGGGCTCGTGGACGCGCAGCGCCCTGTGGATGCCCCGCACGCGCCTGCCGATCTCGTCGGCCTCCTGAGGGCTGCCGAACGTCACCCGCCCCACGAAGTCGGCCGTGCGGCGCAGCCGCCCGAACGGGTCCTCCTGGAAGTTGGAGTTCTGCCAGACGCCCAGCATGGCCAGCGGGTGCAACGCCTGCAGCATGAGACCGCGCACGCCGCCGATCCACATCGAGCGGTCGATGTGCACCTGCCAGGTCGCGCTCTGCGGCGGCTGGACGACGATGTCTTCGAGCCTCGTCATAGTAAGTGAAGGATTACATGGCATTGGACCGCGTGTCCAAATAATGCCTCTCGGCCGCGTTCCAGAACCGGACGAGCGCCGCCGCCGTCGTCTCCGGCGCCTCGACGGCGGGGGAGTGCACCGCGCCCGGCACGACCACGCACTCGGCCCCGAGCCTGGCGGCCATCTCCGACTGCGCCTCGGGCGGCCAGCCGTCGTCGTGCTCGCCGTACAGCACGAGCGTGGGCACCTCGATCTCGCGCAGCTCGTCGGTGCGGTCGTGCATGGTGAGGACCTGCTCGGCCATGCAGGACAGGCCGGTCGGGGAGTTGGCCAGCAGGCGCTTGTGCAGGAACCGCAGGATCTCGTCGGGCACGTCGCCGGCCAGCGCCTCCGGCTCGAACCTGCTGTGCCACACGTGCTCCAGGCCGAGCACGGGCACCTCTTCCATGATCTTCCGGCCGTTGCCGGCCCGCCGGCCCTCGATCGCGGCCGGCCCGGAGCCCATGAGCGTGAACGACGCGAACTTCGTGCGCCCGTCGATGACGGCCTCCCTGGCCACCAGCCCGCCGAAGGAGTGGCCCACCAGGTGGACGGGGTCGCCGGCGCCGATGACCTGGGCGAGGACGTCGACGTCGGCGCCCAGGGCGGCGCACGTGTAGGCGCCCGGATCGTCGGGGCCGGGGGTCTCGAACTGGCCGCGCAGGTCGATGGCCACGACCCGGCGGCCCGACTGGGCCAGGGTCATCAGGACCGCGATGAAGTCCTCCTTGCTGCCCGTCAGGCCGGGGACCAGGAGCGCCGGCCAGCGCTCCACCACACCACTGACCGGAACCGCCTCCAGGGCCGCGAACGTGCCCTGTGGCGTCTCGATCTTCTGTGGTGCAACGCCTGGAGGCAGGTCGAGGAATCGCGGCGTACTCACGTGGGGCAACAATACCCAGAGGTCAGCGCCTCGACACCGGCATGGCCATTACGCTGGTGCGAGTTCTGAGGAGTTGTGAGGTATGCGCGATCTTGAGATCCGGCCCGCCACCTCGTGGGACGACGTGCGGACGGTCTTCGGGCCCAACGGGGCCTATTCCGGGTGCTGGTGCATGTGGTTCCGGGTCGCCGGGGCGGAGTTCGGCGCGATGCCCGCCGGCGCGCGCAGGGACCGCCTCCAGGACCTCGTGGAAGGCTCTGAGCGGGCGCCTGGGGTGCTGGCGTACCTGGAGGGCACTCCTGTGGGGTGGTGCGCCGTGGCGCCGCGTGAGGAGCACGTACGGCTCCTCCGGTCGTCCGTCACCAGGCCCGCCGACCCCGGTGAGGGCGGGGTGTGGTCGGTGACGTGCTTCTACGTGGCCCGGGGCGGTCGCGGGCGGGGCGTGGCCGAGGCCCTGCTGGAGGGGGCCGTGTCGTACGCGGCGGAGCAGGGGGCCCGGGTGGTGGAGGGGTATCCGAAGGACACGGAGAAGCGGCTGCCCGCCGGGGAGCTGTACCACGGGTGGCGCTCGCTCTTCGAGGAGGCGGGGTTCGAGGAGGTGGCGCGCCGCTCGCCCACCCGGCCGATCATGCGCCGCGCCCTGCCGTGAAAGCGCCGCCCTGAAAGCGCTGCCCTGAAAGCGCGGGAGGCGCGCACCCCGGCTGGGTGCGCGCCTCTCGTGACGTGCCTGAGCGGTGGTCAGCTCGTGCGGCGGCGGTTGGGGCCGCCACCACCACGGGGCTGGCGGCGCTGCTGCTTCCGCTCGGTCGCGGCCGACGGCGCGATGTCGTCGTCGTCCGTGGCCAGGTCGGGTGACTGGAAGATCACCGCGAACGGGCTGGGCGGGATGATCCGCTCCGGCTCCCGGCGGACCGGCGGAGGCGGCGTCGACAGGAAGCTCGGCTCGAGCTCCGGCTCCGGCCGTGCGACCGGCTCGGGCCGGCTCTCGGCGACCGGTGCGGTCTGCCGCTCGGCCGCCGGTGCGGTCCGGCGCTCGGCCACCGGCGCCGCCGGCGGCTCCGTGACCTTCTCGACCATCGCGGCCGGCTGGATCGGCTCGACCGACTCGATCGATTCGACGGGCTCCGATACGGCGGCGGTGCGGCGGGTGCGGGCGCGCCTGACCGGCGCCGCCTCCTCGGCCTCCTGGGCGGGGGCCTCGGCGGCGGGACCGCGCGAGCGCGTGCCGTTGGCCGGCGCCACCTCGTCGGGCGCCTCGGCGGCGGCCCGGCGCGAGCGGACCCGCTTCACCGGCGCCTCGGGGGCGTCGGCGAGAGCCTGCTCGATGGCCGTGGAGGCCGCGCCCCTGCGCGCACGGGCACGCTTGGGCTCGGTGGCCGCCTGGATCTCGTCCGTTGTGAAGATGGCTGGAGTCTCCTCCGTCTTGGCATCCACGAGTTCGACCTCCGGCCTCTCGACGGGTGCGGTCTCGGTCAGCTCTCTCCCGCCGCGGGTGCGGCGGCGCTGGCGAGACGTACGGGCAGGGCGCTCCTCGCGCTCGTCACGCTCGTCACGGCGTCGCCCGCCACGTGTGCGGGTCCGGCCGGTCTCCCCGAGATCCTCGATGCGCTCCGCGGACAGCCCCGCACGCGAACGACTGGCGTGCGGCAGGACTCCCTTGGTGCCCTCGGGGATCGCGAGCTCGGAGTAGACGTGCGGCGAGGTGGAGTAGGACTCCATGGGCTCGGCGAAGTCCATCCCGAGCATCTGGTTGATCATCTTCCAGCGGGTCAGCTCCTCCCACTCCACGAACGTGACCGCGATGCCCGTGCGCCCGGCCCGGCCGGTGCGGCCGATGCGGTGCACGTAGGTCTTGTCGTCGGTGGGGCAGTCGTAGTTGACCACGTGGGTGACGTCGTCGATGTCGATGCCGCGGGCCGCCACGTCGGTGGCCACCAGCACATCGATCTTGCCGTTGCGGAACGCGCGCAGCGCCTGCTCGCGCTGGCCCTGGCCGAGGTCGCCGTGGACGGCCGCGACCGCGAAACCACGCGTGTCGAGCTGCTCGGCGACCATGTCGCAGGCCCGCTTGGTCTCGCAGAAGACCATGGTCAGACCGCGGCCGTCGGCCTGCAGCAGCCGGCCGAGGATCTCGATCTTGTCCATGCGGTGCGTGCGCCACACGATCTGGCGCACCTGCGGCGTGGTCTCGTTCTCGCCGGTCTCGTGCTCGGCGCGTACGTGCGTCGGGCGGTTGAGGTATTTGCGCGACAGCGCGACGATCTCGCCCGGCATGGTCGCCGAGAAGAGCATCGTCTGCCGCTCCGCGGGGATCAGCTTGAAGATCCGCTCGATGTCAGGCAGGAAGCCCAGGTCGAGCATGCGGTCGGCCTCGTCGAGGACGAGGGAGGTGACCTGGCTCAGGTCGAGGTGCTTCTGCTTGACCAGGTCGAGCAGGCGGCCGGGGGTGCCGACGATGACGTCGACCCCGGCCTTGAGCGCCTCGATCTGCGGCTCGTACGCGCGACCGCCGTAGACGGTCAGGACCCGGGAACCGAGCTTGCCGGCCGCGGTCACGAGGTCCTCGCTGACCTGCGTGGCCAGCTCACGGGTCGGTACGACGACCAGCCCGCGGGGCTTCTTGCGATTCTTGCGCGGCTTGCCGATGCTCTGGAGCATCGCGATGCCGAACGCGTAGGTTTTTCCCGTGCCCGTGCGTGCCTGGCCGATCAGGTCCTGGCCGGTCAGGGCGAGCGGGAGCGCCATCTCCTGGATGGGGAACGGTGTGACGATACCCTCGGTCTCGAGGGCATCGGCGATCTCTGGTGTGACTCCGAGGTCTCGGAAAGTCGTCAGCGTGGCCTGCCTCAGTCTCAAATGAAGGCGGGCCTGCCGGGACCGACGGGCCGAAAACGGCCCCGTGTCGTGGGTCCTCGCGGTAGAGCCAGCCCTCTCGCGTCATCAGCGACCGCGCACCCGGGGAATCGGGGGGTAATCGGGGGAATCCCCCGAATTAACACAGTGCGGTCGCACTTTCACAGAGCAGTGTACTCGATACCACAACGCTGACCGAGCTTGCTTATGTTCCCGAAGATTCTCCGAAGTACGCTGCCTTCCATGAAGGAGTCTCCTGGAGTCGTCGACCTGCTGGGTGTGCTGGCCTATGCCGAGCTTAGCGCCTACGCGCGCATGACCGAGGACGCCGCCACTCTGGCGCCCTCGCTGGCCGACCGGGCGGCGCTGAGCGAGCTGGCCGTGACCGAGTACGCCCACTTCCGTCTCCTGCGCGACCGGCTGACCGAGCTGGGGGCCGATCCGGACGCGGCGATGTCGCCGTTCGTGGGCGCCCTGGACGCCTGGCACGCGCAGACGAGGCCGGCCGACTGGCTGCAGGCGCTGGTCAAGACATATGTGGGCGACGGCATCGCGCTCGATTTCTACCGGGAGGCGGCCAGGCACCTCGATCCCTCGATCGCCCGGCTGGTGGACGAGGTGCTGGTGGACGGGGAGCGCTCGCAGTTCACGGTCGACCGGGTGAGGGCGGGGATCGAGGCGGAGCCGACGTCCGCCGGGCGGCTGGCGCTCTGGGCGCGGCGGCTGGTGGGGGAGGCGCTCAGCCAGGGGCAGCAGGTGGCCTCGGCGCGGCCCGAGCTGGCGCTGCTGCTCATGGAGTCGCTGGGGGAGGGCCAGACCGATATATCCCGGCTCTTCGCGAAGCTGACCGAGGCCCACAACAAGCGCATGGCCGCGATGGGCCTCTGAAGCCCCGGCCGTTGTCCGTCATTTCGGGCATCTGTGGGTGCTCGAAGAAGCGGGTCTGGTCATCGAGCGGCGCGAGGGCACGAAACGGTTGTACCGTGCGAGGCATGAGGGCCTCGCGCCGCTACGGCAGTTCCTTGACGAGATGTGGGCCGAATCGCTGGACCTCGCGCGCCGTGTTGCGGAGGGAGAGCGCGGGTTGTCCGGCCACCGAGCTGAGGCGTCATCACGTCTCCCGGCGCCGAAAGCCTCGGGGGTGCCGGCTCGGCGGGCCACGGACCCGGGGCTGAGCCCGTCTCGCCGGAGGCCGGGGCGCTCGTGAAGGGTGCTGGGGAGCGCTCGTGAAGGGTACGGCGACTGAGCCGTACCCCCCGCTTGTGAGCCTTAGAGCGTGCCGCCGAATCCGACCGGCCTGGACTCGTCCTCACCGATCTCGATGAACCCGAGCGCGGCCACCGGCACCACGACCCGCCTGCCCTTCGCGTCCGTGATCGCGAACACGCCGCCGCGATCGACGGACAACGCGTTTCTGATCTCCTCTTCGACCTGCTCAGCGCTCAGGTCGGTCTCAACAACGAGCTCGCGGTGTACGGAGCGTACGCCGATCTTGACTTCCATGGTGGCTCCCTTGTCGACGGGGTGGCTCCATCCCATCGTCGTCGCTCGTACCCGTGAAAACGCGAATGATCGCGCCCAGCGAACGGGTTATGCCGTACGCGGAAATCCGCTGATGCCGCGCCAGGCCAGCCGCGCCATCAACTGCTCGGCCGCGTCCTTGGGGATGGAGCCGTGGGTGGTCACCCAGTAGCGGGCGCTCACCTCCGCCATGCCGACCAGGCCGACCCCCAGCAGGTGTGCCTCGTCGCTGGTGCAGCCGGTGTCCTCCTGGATGAGCTCGCTGACCATCTCCGCGCACTCCTGCAGCGAGCGCTCGACCCGCTGCCGCACCGGTGCGACGTTACGCAGGTCGGACTCGAAGACCAGGCGGAACGCCTCGCCCTGCGTGGAGACGAAGTCGAAGAACGCGCTGAACGTGGCCTGCACGCGCAGTTTGTTCTCGTGCGTGGAGGCCAGCGCCTCCCGGCAGCGGTTGACCATGTCGTCGACGTGCAGGTCGAGCAGCGCCAGATAGAGCTCCAGCTTGCCGGGGAAGTGCTGGTAGAGGACCGGCTTGCTGACCCCGGCCCGCTCGGCGATCTCGTCCATGGCGGCCGCGTGATAGCCGTTCTCCACGAACACTTCCTGCGCGGCGCTCAGAAGCTGCCGGCGGCGGGCCAGGCGGGGCAGCCGGGTGCCCCGGGGCTTGGCATCCGGGGTTGCGGTCACGCGGGTCTCCATTTTGGTCTCTCAGCGGGCTGTGCGGACATCCTACGTGCGGGTAGGCCACCGCTCGGCGACGGCCGTCAGCGGGGGGAGCCCCTCGCGCAGGCCACTTGCTCGGCCCCTCGCTCGGGTCACGCGCTCAGGTCGGCGCGGCCGGGCCGGGCTCAGCGGTAGTCGTCATCGTCGAGGTCCACCACGCGGTCCTGATCGGCCCCGTCGGCGGGATCGACGTCCAGCGGCAGCTCGCGGCGCAGCCGGCCCACGCTCTGGAGCATGTCGCGGTGCTGCTCGGCCGCGTCGGCCTCGGGCGTCTCGATCGACAGCTCCCCCTCTTCCTCTTCGAGGTAAGGGCTCTCGTCCCCGCGTATGTCCATCTCCGACATCTCGGTCCCCCTCTCGGTGTGGACGGGTCCAGCCTACGCCCGGCCGAAAAGGTCGCCGCGCTTCTCCACTCTGGCGAGTACTTCGGGCGCGGTGAAGACCAGGTCCTCAGGCCGCTCGCAACCCTCGACCTCCTTCCAGGTCAGCGGTGTCGAGACGGTCGGCTGCTCCCTGGCCCGCAGCGAGTAGGGGGCGACGGTGGTCTTGGCCGGGTTGTTCTGGCTCCAGTCGATGAACACCTTGCCGGGCCGCGCCTTCTTCGTCATGACGCTGACGACCTCGCCGGGATGCTCCTTCTCCAGGAACTGGGCCAGCCTCTTGGCGAACGCGGAGGGCTCCTCGCGGCAGTCCCAGTCCGCGTACAGCTGCATGCCCTTGTTGCCGCTGGTCTTCGGCACGGCGGTGAGCCCCTCGGCCTTCAGCACCTCGCGCAGCATGAGAGCCACCCGCGTGCACTCGACGATCGTCGCGGGCGCCCCGGGGTCGAGGTCGAACACCAGCGTGTCGGGCGGCAGCGCCGTGCCGTCCGCGTCCACGCGCCACTGGGGCACGTGCAGCTCCAGGGCGGCGAGGTTGGCGTAGTAGACGAGCGTGGGCAGGTCGTCCACCACGGCGAAGTCGATGGTCTCGCGGTTCTTGGTGCTGCCGGGGGCGGGCAGGTTCACCCGCCTGACCCAGCCGGGGGTGTGCTCGGGGGCGTTCTTCTCGAAGAAGAACTGGCCGGTGACGCCGTTCGGGTAACGCTTGACGGTCAGGGGCCTGCCCTGGAGGTGCGGCAGCAGTACGGGCGCGATGCGGCTGTAGTAGTCGATGACCTCGGCCTTGGTGAAGCCGTAGTCGGGGTAGAGGATCTTGTCCAGGTTGCTC
The DNA here is from genome assembly GCF_052246675.1 of Nonomuraea sp. KM90. NCBI lineage: Bacteria > Bacillati > Actinomycetota > Actinomycetes > Streptosporangiales > Streptosporangiaceae > Nonomuraea > Nonomuraea sp. KM90. The sequence continues at coordinate 137,698 of NZ_JBQQCB010000011.1, forward strand.
AGCGTCAGCTCGCGCCCGCCCACCTTGACCGGCACCTTCATAGCCTCACCTCCGCGGGGAGCTTGTCGGGGCGCAGCCCGCGCCACACGGGGTGCCGCAGCCGCTGCTCGTCGGTCCACATCGTGTAGGCCACCTCCCCGACCAGATCAGGCCTAACCCATCGATTACGCCACGGAACCTGATTGGAGAACGGGCTGTGCGGGATCTCCAGGGGCAGCAGCTTCCGGTACAGCTCGTCCAGCACGGCGTCGGTGAACCCGGTGCCGACATGGCCCACGTACGTCAGACCCGCGTCCGTGAACACCCCCATGACCAGCGACCCGACCCCGCCCGACCGGCGCCCCTTGCCGGGCTTCCAGCCGCCGATCACCACCTCGCGGGCGGTCAGGTTCTTGACCTTGATCCACCAGGGGGAGCGCGTGCCCGCCCGGTAGGGGGAGTCGAGGCGCTTGGCGACCACGCCTTCGAGGCCCTGCTCGTACGTGGCGGCGAGCAGGCCGGAGTCGCCGGGGAAGTACGGGGGCGCGCCGATGTCCAGCTCGTCGAGCAGCGCGCGGCGGTCGCGGTAGGACAGGTCGAACAGCGGGGTGCCGTCGAGGTAGAGCAGGTCGAACGGCATGTACGTGATGGGGTAGAGCTCCAGCATGACCGGCTCGGGGTCGGTGAGGTGCATGCGATGTTGGAGCCGTTCGAAGCTGGGGCGGCCGCGGGGGTCGAGGGCCACGACCTCGCCGTCGATGATCGCGTTCTTGACCCCGAACGCCGAAATTTCTGGATATCGCCGGGTGTACTCCACCCCATGTCTGCCCGTCACTCTCATCCCACCGTCAACATGGATGAGCGCGCGGATGCCGTCCCACTTGACCTCCAAGCCGTACCGGTCGGGATCGGAGGGTAGTTCCCCAGGTACAGCAAGCATTGGTTCGATTGGGTATGGCATTGGTTGCCCCATGACGGGTATGTGCCCATCGGTGAGGCCGTTGAGAGCTGAGGAGTGCCCATGCGCAGCATCTGGAAGGGTGCGATCTCCTTTGGGCTGGTCACGATCCCGGTAAAGCTCTATTCGGCGACCGAACAGAAGGACGTGACGTTCCACCAGGTGCACCGCGAGGACGGCGGCCGGATCCGCTACAAGCGCGTGTGCACGCAGGACGGCGAAGAGGTCCCCTACTCCGACATCGCCAAGGGGTACGAGCTGGCGAGCGGCGAGATCGTCGTGCTCACCGACGAGGACTTCGAGGGCCTGCCGCTGACCACGTCCCGCCGGATCGACGTCCTCCAGTTCACGCCCGCGGAGCAGATCGACCCCATCTACTTCGCCAAGTCGTACTACCTGGAGCCCGACGCGCAGGGGGCGAAGCCGTACGTGCTGCTGCGCAACGCCCTGGAGAGCTCGGGCCAGGTGGCGGTGGTCAAGGTGGCACTGCGCCAGCGGGAGTCGCTGGCCACGCTGCGGGTCAGGGACGGCGTGTTCGTCCTGGAGACGATGCTCTGGCCGGACGAGATCCGCACGCCGGACTTCGGCTTCCTGGAGGAGGACATCGAAGTACGCGCCCAGGAGCTCAAGATGGCCGAGTCCCTCATCACCACCATGGAGTCGGACTTCGACCCGAGCGAGTACCACGACACCTACCGCGAGGCCCTGCAGCAGGTCATCGAGGCGAAGGTGGCCGGCAAGGAGGTCATCCCCGCCCGCGAGGAGGAGGAGGCCGGGCCCGCGGTGGACCTCATGGCGGCGCTGAGGGCGAGCGTGGAGGCGGCGAAGCGGGAGCGCGAGGGTGAGCCGGCCAAGCCGAAGAAGGCGGCCGGGAAGACGGCGGCCGCCGGCAAGGACAAGGACGAGGAGAAGGCCCCGGCGAAGCGGAAGACCCGCAAGTCCGCGTAGCACCTTCCCCACTGCCGTCCCTCGGACGGTGAGGTTCCCACGGCGGCTGTGGCGCGTACGTTCCGTGCGCCTTCGAGCCAGGACCCGCGCACTGGCGTGGGTCCGTCTGTGTGCCTCCAGAGCCATGCGAGCCGGTGCTGTGGCATTTCGAGCTGAGCGGCGGCCGGCATGCGCGCGGCGCGTGGCCGGTGGTGTGTGTGCGGGGTCAGGCCCGCAGGTACGGGCCCCGGCGTGATCGGACGACCGGGTCCGGCCAGTTGACGACCTTCTCCCTGTGCGGGCGGTGACGGGGGAGGTTGCGCTTGAACTCGCGTGCGGTGTCGTCCGGCAGGGGGACGTGCCGTGCCACCGCCTCCCGGTGGGCTCGTTGCCTGGAGGACGCCAGGTCGTCCCTGGGCGCCCGTGGCGGCGGGCTCGGAGCCGGGACGGCGGGCGAGTTCGCCGGTCCACGCGTTCGTACGGCCGGCGGCCAAGCGATCATCAATTAGGACATATCGGGATATTTCGTGCTATTTCATTGGATAAATGTTTAATGCGAGCAATAAGATTGTTAATGCAGAGCAAAATGGAGTCGTATCCGTTTGCCCGTGCTTCTACCGGTAATGACACATATCGTGGATGACTCTTCAGTAGCCGTCCAAGACCTGTTTCTGGTTTATCCGGAAACGTCGAGAACGGGGCAATCGATCCTTTAGGGGGAAAACGCAATGCCCAAGCTCAAAAGTGTTATCGCAGGCCTCGCCATCAGCACGGCGATGACCGGTGGCGTGGTCAGTGTGGGCGCCGCGACGACCACGGCCAGCGCTGGTGCCGCCACCCAGATCAGCACCGGTACCTCCGTCCTCAACAGCTGCGGCTGGGGCTGGCGCCGGTGCGGCTGGGGTTGGGGACACCGTCGTCACCACCACCACAAGCTCCGCCTGAAGGTCAAGGTCTTCAACCGCAACTACAACCGTAATCACCACGAGCACCACAGGGACCACCGGGACGACAGGAACCGTACCGAAACGCCTAGGTGAAACGACCGTGAGTTGATGGCGCAGGGATGAGCTCCCGCCTTTTCGGCGGGATATCGGGAACGGTCCGCTATTTCGCTCGCGGTTCGGCCTGAGCCTTTCATTTCTCCTTGTCTCCACGGCAACTTGGTGAGGGCTCTCCCGGCAACGGCCGGGGGGCCCTCGCCGCGTCGTTTCCCCACTGTATTGCTTCTTTCCTTGTGGACTTGACGTGCCAAAACTGGGCAATTCCGGTTTGTGGGGCTTTCGGCTGGAAATATGCAGGGTGCGGATGATTTGCTAGTCGTCATCCGGGTTGTTTCCCTGACAGGTCCGGCCGGTTTCTTTTGTGCCGGGCTGGTCGGGGGAGCGGCTGGTACGGGGCAATCGAACCTTTAGGGGGAACACGCAATGCCCAAGCTCAAAAGTGTTATCGCAGGCCTCGCCGTGAGTACGGCGATGACCGGTGGCGTGGTGAGTGCGGGGGCGGCCACGACCGCGTCCAGCGCCGGCGCCAGTGCGGCGATCCAGGCCGGCAGTGGCACGTCCGTCCTGGCCGGGCACGGCTGCTGGCGTCCGCGCTGCGGCTGGGGCTGGGGGTGGAACCGCGGCAAGCGCTGGGGCCGCCACCACCACGGCCTGGGACGGGTCCGCATCGTCATCGTCAACCGGAACCACAACGACAACGGTGGGCACCGCCACCACCACGACAGGTGGTAGAACCCCCACCACAGCCTGAGCCCGTGGAATAGGGCGATCGGCTGAGGTCGCACCAATTAGTGCCCGTATTCACCGGGACGACGTCCGCCCTCCGCATTACGTACGGACGTCCCCACCGAATACGGGCACTTTTCGCCTCTCTGGGGCTTGGTGCGTTTTTGTTGGTGGGTATCGGAGTGTATTCAGCGCGGCAGGCCGGGCCGTCCTGCTGAGGTTTTGGTGAGCTGTGCTGCGGGTGGCTCCGACCGTGGACGCTGTGCGTGGGTGCTGCGGAGCACGGCACCCAGGCCGGATCCGCGGTCGCGCCCGTCCCGGCCGGGTCGGCACCGTCCCGGTCTGAGGGCCTGCGCCCGACGTGGCTGGGGGCGTTCCTGTGCGCCTGTCGTGTGGGGGAAGCCCAGCAGCGCGGTCAGGCTGCATCGCCGGCAGGTTGTGTCTGCCTGGACGAAGGCTGTGGTGTGGAGCACACGTGGTCAGCCACGGAGGCTGCGGGCGTCTTGCCCGCGGTGCGGGGCCCGGGGGGTTGGCAGGACGTCGCCGGGATCGTCTTGTGTCCAGGTCATGCGGGGGGCGGCCGAGGTAGGGACTCCCGCCGGGCGGGCGGGTGGCGGCCCGGTGCGTGTGCCCGCGTCCGGCGGTTCGGGTGGGGTGCTGGAGTTGCCTTGCGTCGGAGGGGGCGTTCGTCACGTCGGGGTGGGGGTGACGGAGCGGGGTGGGGGGACGTGCTGAGTGCCCGTATTCGGTGGGTGGACGTCCGGGCTTCGTGTGGAGGGGCGGACGTCCAGCCCGGTGAATACGGGCACTCATGGTGTGGCCTGAGTTCGTCGCCTCGGCGGACTATTCAGCCTTGGCGGTCCCTTCGGATGCGCGGCTGTCGTGCCGCGGGCTCAGGCTGTGGTGGGGGTTCTACCACCTGTCGTGGTGGTGGCGGTGCCCACCGTTGTCGTTGTGGTTCCGGTTGACGATGACGATGCGGACCCGTCCCAGGCCGTGGTGGTGGCGGCCCCAGCGCTTGCCGCGGTTCCACCCCCAGCCCCAGCCGCAGCGCGGACGCCAGCAGCCGTGCCCGGCCAGGACGGACGTGCCACTGCCGGCCTGGATCGCCGCACTGGCGCCGGCGCTGGACGCGGTCGTGGCCGCCCCCGCACTCACCACGCCACCGGTCATCGCCGTACTCACGGCGAGGCCTGCGATAACACTTTTGAGCTTGGGCATTGCGTGTTCCCCCTAAAGGTTCGATTGCCCCGTACCAGCCGCTCCCCCGACCAGCCCGGCACAAAAGAAACCGGCCGGACCTGCCAGGGAAACAACCCGGATGACGACTAGCAAATCATCCGCACCCTGCATATTTCCAGCCGAAAGCCCCACAAACCGGAATTGCCCAGTTTTGCCCGACACTAGGCATCCGCATGGCACTCCGCATGGAAACGATCCCGCGCATGCCGGGACGGCCGAGGAAAAGAAGAAAAGGAGAAGGCCGGTGAAACGACGCGGCGAGGGCCCCCCGGCCGTTGCCGGGAGAGCCCTCACCAAGTTGCCGTGGAGACGAGGAGAAATGAAAACCTCAGGCCGAACCGCGAGCGAAATAGCGGACCGCTCCCGAGAACCCGCCGAAAGGACGGGCACTCATCCCTGCCATCAACGCACGGTCATTTACCAGCGGTTCCCGTCGTCGTCGTGGCGGCGGTGCTCGTGCACGGGACCGTTGTCGTTGTGGTTGTGGTTGCGGACGATGATGCAGACTGTGCCGCGGTGGTGACGACGGTGTCCCCAGCCGCCCCAGCCCCAGCCGCCGCCGTGGTGACCGCCCCTGTTGCACCGCTGGTGGTGGCGGCCGTGGTGGCCGTGGTGACGTCCCCAGCCCCAGCCGTCCGACGCGAGGACGGACGCGCCGGTGCTGATCTGGGTGGCCGCATCGGCCGCGGTGGTTGCCGCGCCCATGCTGACCATGCCGCCGGTCAGTCCCGTGCTGATGGCGAGGCCTGCGATAACACTCTTGAGCTTGGGCATTGCGTTTTCCCCCTAAAGGATCGATTGCCCCGTTCTCGGCGTTTCCGGATTGTCAGGAAACTGATCTTGGACGGCTGCTGAAGAGTCATCCACGGCAAGTCATTTCCGGGGCGATGGACGGGCAAACAGATACGACTCCATTTTGCTCTGCATTAACAATCTTATTGCTTGCATTAAACATTTATCCAATGAAAAGAGATGATATGTCCGAATTGCACGCAATGAGCGGTGAGCGCGAGCGGCGATGAGCGGCTCACCGGGCGGCCATCGGCTGTAATGGCGCGCCAGTAATGGCGTCCGCGTGAGCGCGATATCGCCCTGGGCGTCAAAGTCCGTGGGCGAATGAATGCCGACACGCCGGCCGCGACGCTAATACCGATGAGGCCGGTCGTGTTCGTCCATAATGGTGATGCGTGCCGGGCGCTCGCCGATGGAATGCGTTATTGGGCGCGGCGGTGGCCATCATCGTGTGGAGGGCCGGCGGATAATGCGCGCCCTCTGATGATGTTCATCGCGTTGCGTGGTTCCCGGCGGTGACGTGATCGCCGGCCGACCGCCGTTGACGGTGTGTGCCCGCGACGTCACGCTGGGTACCGTCATGCTTTCCGGCGAAGGCCGTTGCAAACGGCGGACGAGGACTTTTGCCACACCCTTGGGGTGTCATGAGATCGATTAGACATCTATGCGCAGAACTAGGTGGATATGTCCGGGTTGCGCAGTTGGGTCGGACAGGGTCGGCCGCGGCGGCGAGGCGGCGCGGCGGGGACGCCGGGGACGCCGGGGACGCCGGGCGGGGGATGCGCGGGGGCGTGCTGGGCGCGCGGCTCGTGCTGGAGACCGTGGGCGGGCCGGCCGCCCACGATCTGGGTGCGGGGGCTAGCGCCTGCCGATCTTCTTCAGGTGGTGGCCGAAGGCGAAGCCGCGGCGGCCGATGTCCGTCCCGTGAATCCGCCGCCAGCTCCCGAACTTCTCGCAGCTCCCCCACGTACGGTCCCCGGGATAGAGCTTGTCCACGATCCGCCCCCGCGGGGTCGCCCGGACGTTGAGCCGGTTCTTGACGCGTACGATGCGGTACTTGCAGCCGGGCCGGTCGAGCACGGTCACGGCGCTCGCCGGGCGCGCGTCGCCCGCGATGACGAGCCCGCCGCCGGCGAGGGCCGCGGCCACGAGGCCCGCGGCGATACGGGTGGTGGGCATGACGTACCCCCTGTCGGTGCTTGCGAGGCATCGGCTCTGCTGTCCAGAAAAATCACGTAAATACCCAGATGTACGGAATCCAGGCCGCCTCTAGAGGCGATGGTTATCGTTGGGTAACGAGAAGAAGCGTTCGAGGAACGAGGAGGAGAAGCATGGCCGCGGAGCCGATCCCACACTGGCCGGGACGCATGATCGGCTCGGTGCACGTCCGGTCCACCCCCGAGGGACCAGCCGAGCAGGCGGTGTTCGTGCACGGGCTGGCGGGGGCCGCCACCAACTGGACCGATCTCATGGACGAGCTCAAGGACACCGTCACCGGCCACGCCATCGACCTGCCCGGCGCCGGGTTCTCGCCCACGCCCGCCGACGGCGACTACACGGTCGAGGGCCACGCCGGAGCCGTGATCGGCCTCCTGGAGCACACGGGGCCGGCCCACCTGTTCGGCAACTCGCTCGGCGGCGCGATCGCGGTCAAGGTCGCCGCCTCCCGCCCCGACCTGGTCCGCTCGCTCACGCTCATCTCGCCGGCCCTGCCCGACCTGCTCCCGAGGTACGGCCCCGTCCGCGTGGCCTGCGCCGCGGTGCCCATGCTGGGCGAATGGGTGGCGTCCAGGCTGCGCCTGATCCCAGCCGAGCGGCGCATCACCGCGTCCATGGCCATGGTCTGGGCCAACATGGACGCCGTGCACCCCCTGCGCCTGCGCGACGCCATCGACGAGCAGCGCAGGCGCGACGACCTCCCCTACGCGGGCGAGGCCATGATCGGCTCGGCCCGGGGCATCGTGACCGAATACTTCCGCCGCGGTGAGCGCAGCCTCTGGCGCCAGGCGGCCAAGGTCCGGGCGCGGACCCTGATCGTCCACGGACGCCACGACCGCCTGGTGCGCCCGGCCATGGCCAGGAAGGCGTACCGTACGTTCCCGCAGGTCAGGCTCGTTCTGCTGCCGACGGCGGGACACGTGGCGATGATGGAGATACCGCGGGTCGTGGCGGCGGAAGCACGCCGTCTGATCGGTGAGACTCGATTGGGGAATGCCCCACTGCCGAGCTAGGTTTCACAGTGGGGACAAGACCCCCTGAAAACGCGAGCTCCGGGAGCGTAGAAAGTGTCGTTGCCACCGCTGGTCGAGCCGGCCGAAGAGCTGACCGTCGACGAAGTGCGCCGCTACTCACGCCACCTCATCATTCCCGACGTGGGCATGGCGGGGCAGAAGCGGCTGAAGAACGCCAAGGTGCTGTGTGTGGGCGCCGGGGGACTGGGCTCGCCCGCGCTGATGTACCTCGCGGCGGCGGGCGTCGGCACCCTCGGCATCATCGACTTCGACGTGGTCGATGAGTCCAACCTGCAGCGCCAGATCATCCACGGCCAGTCCGACGTGGGCAGGCTGAAGGCCGAAAGCGCCGCGGCGTCGGTCCGCGAGATCAACCCGCTGGTCGAGGTCGTGATCCACAACACGGCCCTGACCACCGAGAACGTCATGGAGATCTTCTCCGGCTACGACCTCATCGTCGACGGCACCGACAACTTCGCCACCCGCTACATGGTGAACGACGCCGCGGTGCTGCTCGGCAAGCCGTACGTCTGGGGCTCGATCTACCGCTTCGACGGCCAGGCCAGCGTGTTCTGGGCCGAGCACGGGCCCTGCTACCGCTGCCTCTACCCGGAGCCCCCGCCTCCCGGCATGGTGCCGTCGTGCGCCGAGGGCGGCGTGCTGGGCGTGCTGTGCGCGTCGATCGGGTCCATCCAGGTCAACGAGGCCATCAAGCTGCTGACCGGCATCGGCGACCCGCTGGTCGGCCGGTTGATGATCTATGACGCCCTGGAGATGAAGTACCGCGACGTCAAGGTCCGCAAGGACCCCGAGTGCGTGCTGTGCGGCAAGAACCCGACGGTCACCGAGCTGCTCGAGGACTACGAGGCGTTCTGCGGCGCGATCTCCGACGAGGCCGCCGAGGCCGCCAGCGGCTCCACGATCACCGCGATGGAGCTCAAGGGCATGATGGACCGCGGCGAGAGCATCTACGTCGTCGACGTCCGCGAGCCGAACGAGTTCGAGATCGTCTCCATCCCCGGCGCCACGCTGATCCCGAAGGGCGAGTTCCTCAACGGCTCTGCCCTGGAGAAGCTGCCGCAGGACAAGAAGATCGTGCTCCACTGCAAGTCCGGGGCGCGCTCCGCCGAGGCCCTCGCGGTCGTCAAGAGCGCCGGCTTCGCCGACGCCGTCCACGTGGGCGGCGGCGTGCTGAGCTGGGTCAAGACCGTGGACCCCAGCCTGCCCAGCTACTAGGGGTTTCTGGGGATGTTCCCCGGACGTCCCTATTAAGGTCGATGGCGTGAACTCCGCCCGTCCCTGGCCCACCCTCGTGGTGGCCTCCGCGCTGACGCTGATCTGCGCGGTGGCCGCCGGGGTGGCGGGCAGCGCGGCGGGCACGGAGCTCACCCGCGGGCCGAGCACGGCCGAGCTGCACGCGGCGGCCAGGTTCGAGGTCGCCGAGCGCTGGCGCACCTGGCCCACCGGCCGCATCTTCCCCGCCACGCTGCCCTACTCCGCCGAGCAGGGCGGGCGGGAGCGCGCCAGCAGGATCGGCATCTCCCCGCACACCGCCTGCGGCGACTCGGTCGACGCCAAGGCGGTCAAGGCCCTGCGCAAGGCGGGCTGCAAGGGCGTGCTGCGGGCCACCTACATCGACGCGCTGCGCGGCGTGCTCGTCACGGTCGGCGTGGTGGCGCTGCGCGACGAGCTGGGCGCCGTACGCGCCAAATCCGCCTTCGACGACAGCGGCAAACCCTCGCCGGGGCTGCGGCCGCTGGCCTTTCCCGGCACGGTGTCCGACCGGTTCACGCCCGCCGTGCGGCAGGCGGGGTCGGTCCGGCAGGCGGGCCCGTACCTGGTGCTGACCACGGCCGGTCAGGTGGACGGCCGGCCCGCGGTCGCGGCGGGCGAGCAGCGACCGGCCATCTTCGCGTTCGCGACCGAGATCTCCGAGCACGTGCTGGCCGATCTGAGCACGCCCAGCATGCCCGACTGCGCCTCCGAGGAGTGGCGGTGCTGATCCGGGGCAGGGGCGGGCGCGTGCTGAGGCGAGGTGCGGCGGTCGCGGTGACCGGGGCGCTGCTGTTGACCGCGCCTCCGGCGCGGGCCGACGACGTGCGCGGCGGGCAGCAGGCGGTGATCAGGACGCTGGAGCTCGCGCAGGCGTGGCGGACCAGCAAGGGCGCCGGGGTGACGGTGGCCGTGCTCGACTCCGGCGTCGATCCGCGCCACCGGGACCTGGCCGGGTCCGTACGCGTGGGCAAGGACTTCACCGAGGGCGCCAACCCGCCGGGGACCGCTCCGAGCAGGCTGCACGGCACGTACATGGCGTCGCTGATCGCCGGGCACGGTCATGGGCCCCAGGGAAAACGGGGGATCATCGGCGTCGCGCCCGAAGCGGACGTACTGTCGGTAAGGGTCATCCTTGAGGACGAGGAGCCGGGTTTCCGGGAGTTCAACTCGGCGGAGCGCTTCGAGAACGTGGTGGCCCGGGGCATCCGCTACGCGGTGGACGAGGGGGCAGACGTGATCAACATGTCGATCTCCAAAGAGCTGGCGACCCGGGAGGAGCGGGCGGCCATCCGCTACGCCATCTCCAAGGGCGTCGTGCTGGTCGCCGCCGCGGGCAACGACGGCGACAGGAAGGTCGACGGCGACTTCGCCCCCTACTCCTACCCGGCCGCCTTCCCCGGCGTCGTCTCGGTCGGCGCGACCGACCGGCGGCTGCGGCGGGCCACGTTCTCCAACTGGAACGCCTCGGTGCTGGTGGCCGCGCCGGGCGTGGACATCATGGGCGCGGGCCCCGGCGACGAGTACTGGGTCGGCAGGGGCACCTCGCAGGCCACCGCGCTCGTGTCGGGCGTCGCTGCCCTAGTTAAAGCCAAATTTCCGGACATGTCGCCGCCGCTGGTGGCGCGTGCCCTGACCGAGAGCGCCACCGACCGGCCTCCGGGCGGCTACGACACCGGCACCGGCTTCGGCGTCGTCAACGCCGCCAGAGCCCTGTCCGAGGCCTCCCGGCTGGCCGGGCACACCGAGACCGCGAAGGGCGCCGAGGCCCAGGATCCCGCCCGCCCGCTGGCGGGTGGGCGGGCCGGCCCCGTCGAGGTGGTCAAGCGGGACGAGAGGCGCGTCACGGTCTACGCGGCCATCGCCGCCGGGGCCGCCGCCGGCGCGCTCGCGTCGCTGGCCGTCATATTCATCCTGGTCAGGCGCGTGCGCCGGGCACACATCTCACAAGACGCATGATCCGTCCACTTAGGGGGACGAAATAGACACGACGCGAATGCGGGAACGAGGCGGTGGTGAAGGCACGTAGGTCGACCTCAGGGCTACCGCGCGCCGGGGGAGAAGCCACGCAGGAGCGGAGAAATCCGCTCGGCGCCCCCACCGGCCGCCGTTCACGAGTGCGCTCGTGGCCGGCGGCGGACTCCCGCAGGCGCACGGAGGCGAAGGAGCGGGCCGAGCTGGGCGCGCTCCAGCAGGGCATCCGCTACCGCCGCGTCTTCGTGGCGCTGCTCGGCGTCATCATCGCCGTGTCGTCCGTCGTCGTGCTGCTCGGCACGATCGGCCTGTTCGCCGAGACGCGCTCGCGACCGCTGACGCCCGCCGAGCAGAACCAGTACAAGCAGGAGGAGATCGCCCGGCGCTGGCAGGCCTGGCCGGCCACGGGCGTGTTTCCCGAAGAGGTGAAATACCTCGGGCTCGACCGTGCCCAGCAGTACGCCAGGCGCGTCGGCATCGCCCCCGAGACCGAGTGCGCCAAGGGTGTGGACGCCTCCGTGGCCGGCGTGCTGCAGAGCCACGGCTGCGTCACGATGTTGCGGGCCACGTACGTCGACCAGACCGCCTCCTTCGTCATCACGGTCGGCGTGGCCGTGCTCAAGGACGAGGAGTCGAGGGTCTCGGCGACCGAGGAGCTCAGCCAGGACGACCGCGTGGGCGTGCTGCCGGTCGCCTTCCCGGGGACGGTGAGCGAGCGGTTCGGGCCCGACCAGCGCCAGCGCACCGGCTGGGTGGGCGCGGGGCCGTACATCGTGTTCTCCACGGCGGGCTACGCCGACGGGCGGACCAGGGCCGCGATCGCGCCCGAGGAGATCCTGCACAGCGAGCTGTGGCCGGCCGCCAAGTCCGTCGGCAACCAGATCGCCTACTTCCTGGCGGACCCGCCCAAGGTGCCGCCCTGCACCCAGGGGAACGTGTGCTGACCGCCGTACGCGTGCTCACGGCCGCGCTGCTCGCTTTCGCGGGTCCCGCGGCCGATCCTGTCCGGGACCAGCAGCAGTGGGTGCTCGACGCGCTCAACGTCGAGCAGGCCTGGTCCGTCACCAAGGGCGAGGGCGTCACCGTCGCCGTTGTGGACAGCGCCGTGGATGGCGAGATCAAGGAGCTGAAGGGCCGCGTCAGCGCGGGCCCCGACATGACCTCGGGCACGGTGAACCGCGAGCTGCCGCCCGGCAAGCACGGCACCGCCATGGCGGGCCTGATCGCCGGCTCCGGCGAGGACGACGGCTTCGTCGGCGTCGCCCCCGGCGCCCGCATCCTGTCCCTGCCCATGGTCATCGACGAGCCCGGCTACGCCATGCCGCCGCTGGACGAGGAGGGGGCGTCCGCGGAGAGCCCGCTGGCCCGCGCCCTCCGGTACGCCGCCAACCACGGCGCCCAGGTCGTCAGCATGTCGATCGGCTCCTACGGCCCGCTCAGGTCCGAGCGCGAGGCCGTCTCGTACGCGCTGGGCAAGGGCGTCGTCCTGGTCGCCGCCGTGGGCAACGACGGCCAGACCCCGTACGCCAAGGAGAAGGGCACCTCCTACTGGAGCTTCCCGGCCGGCTACCCCGGGGTCATCGGCGTGGCGGCCACCGACAAGCAGGGCAGGCGGGCCACGTTCAGCAGCGACAACGTGTCCGTACTGGTCTCCGCGCCCGGCGTGGACGTGCCCGTGGTCAAGCGGGAGAGCGGCTACGAGCTGTCGGAGGGCACCAGCTCGGCCGCCGCGCTCGTGGCCGGCGTGGCCGCGCTCATCAAGGCGCGCTACCCGGACCTGCCGCCGGAACAGGTCGCCCAGGCCCTGTCATCGAGCGCCAGGGGCCGGCCCGCGGCCGGATACGACGACGAGACCGGGTTCGGGGTGGTGGACGCCGCCGCCGCGCTGAACGCCGCCGAGCGCCTCACCGGCGCCCAGCGCAGCGTCGTGCCCGGGATGGAGCACTTCGGCCAGGGCGAGGACTCGCCCGTGCCGACCCGGCCAGGGGCCGATCCGTGGCGGATGTGGCTGTACGGGGGCGGGGTGCTGGTGGCGCTGATCGTGTTCTGCGGCGGCATCGTCGTGCTCAATCAGCGCAAGGGTCCCGGATTCGACCAGCGCGAGGAGTAAGAGTCGATCAGCGCGATGCGTGAAGATCCGCTATGGTCCCCCGTCATGGGATACGAGCTGCGGGTGGTGCGTGAGTCGCCACTCGCCTTCGCGGAGCTCGCGAAGGCCATCGCGCCGGCCGGTTTCGAGCTGCGCGGATCTGACGAGATCGTGGCCGGTCATGCGGGCGGCAGGCACGCCGTGGCGCGCTGGGAGGGCCACCTCGTCGGCGAGCCCGGCTCCGACTGGCAACTGGCCCAGCTGCTGAGGTTGTCGACCGCGCTCGGCGCCCGGCTCGTGGGCGAGGACGGCGAGGTGTACGCCCTGCGCGACGGCATCATCGAGGTCGCCACGGCCGGCACCGTGATGGAGATCGGCAAGCTGCATGAGATCATCGACGCCGGCCCGGCCGCATGGAGCCCGTGAACCCCTTCGTGGAGCGGGTGCTCGAACTCGTCGAACGCATCCCGCCCGGCAAGGTCATGGCATACGGCGACATCGCCGAATACCTCGGTGAGGGCGGCCCCCGGCAGGTCGGCAAGGTCATGTCCACCTGGGGCGGCGGCGTTCCGTGGTGGCGCGTCGTACACGCCGACGGCAGCGGCGCCGCCCCTGACCACCTGCAACGATGCCTCGCGCACTGGCGCGAGGAGGGCACCCCGTTGCGCGGCGAGCGGGTGGACATGCGCCTGGCGAGGTGGGACGGGCGTTCAGGCGATTTTCAGTAACCCTGTTGACCTGCTGTTTCGCCGAACGGGCGATTCTGTGACATGTGACTCCCATTACCATGGGCAGAACACTTGATGGCGGCCCGAAAGGCGGTGCCACCCCTATGGCCACCGGCGTCACAGCCCAAAGCCAGGGCGGCGAGTCGCTCGCCGACCGCCTGAAGGCTGTCCAGGATCTCTGCGATCGTGGCGAGCCTCTCGAGGCGGTCATGCGAGCGGTCGGCCCTGGCGGTCGCGACGCGGCGTTCGACGCCGAGGCGCTCAGCGGCCCCCTGGGGTCGCGCATCGAGCTGGCGGTCAAACGCGGCGCCGCCCGGCGGCGCGAGATGCTCGATCTCGTACGCCCCTACCTCGCCGGCGTGGACGCGGGGGTCAAACGCGACCTTCCGGTCGCGCGCCGGCTCGTCTGCCACCTCATCGAGCACCGCCCCGACGACGAGCTCGTCGACGGCGAGACGCTCGCCACGGTGGTGGCCGCTGCGGCGGAGCCGTCCAAGCGCATCCGCAAGGGCCTGAGCTGGTACGCCGACCTGCCCTTCCGCGACGAGCTGCCGCCCGACCTCTACCGCCTGCGCCGCTCCGACCTGGTGCCGGTGACCCACATCGACGACATCGTCTGGGCCGACGGCAAGCTGCGCGTGTCCGGGTTCGCCTACCTGGCCGGGCTCTCCGTCCGCAGCCGCCGGTTCAACTGGGCGACCGTGGTGCTGCGCGGGCCGCGCTGGCTGCCGCCGATCCGCATGCGTACCCGCCGGGTCCTGGCCCCCGAGGCCACCCACGGCGCGCGCGAGCCGGGCTGCAACTACGACTGGTCCGGCTTCACCGCCGAGCTGAGCCCTTGGCCGCTGCGCTGGCGCGGCGCCGTACGCGGCGTGGTGCACGGCGTGCGCCGCCGCATGCGCCACCGGCCCTCCGTGCCCGACGCGACGACGTGGCGGGCCGAGATCGTGTTCTGGAGCCGGGGCGCGCGGGCGACGGGCCTGCTGCGCGGCTCCTCCATCGGCCGCCCCGAGCGGCCCGCGGGGCTCAAGCTGAAGCCCGGCTGGTGGGTCCGGCCGGTCTGGACGTCGGACCGGGCGCTGCAGGTCGTGCTCCAGCCCAACCGGGCCGAGCTGACCGGCGTGTCCGTCGACGGCGACCGCCTCGAGCTGAAGATCTTCCTGCCCGGCCGCCAGGTGACCAAGGGCCACGCCAGGCTGGGCGGCCACCGCATCGCGGCCGACTTCACGCCGTCCGGCGACGGCACGCAGGTGCTGGTCGGGCTGGCGGTGCCGACCCTCCTCCAGGAGAAGGACGGCCGGCGGCTCTGGGTCGAGCCCAAGGGCGACCCGGCGGCCTCCGTCATGCTGGCCGACGCGTCGGAGACCCGCACGCCCGTGGGCGACCGCGAGATCACCGTGCTCGGCGACCGCCGCGACCGGGTCGTCGTCTCCGCCCACCGCATCCGCCCGGTGATCACCTCGGCGCTCTGGGAGGGCGAGGCGCTCGTCCTGCGCGGCCATTACCCCGACGCCGAGGGCTCCCGCACGCTGACGCTGCGGCACCGGTCGGGGCTGTCCTACTGGCTGCCGATGGAGCGCTCCGGCGAGGAGTTCTCCGTACGCGTCGAGCCCGCGTCCATGGACCGCTTCGGCGAGGCCGTGCCGCTGTCCTCCGGCACCTGGAACCTGTCGCTGCGTCACCCGTCGGGTGAGATCGTTCCACTGCGCATGGACCACGCGGCCCTGGGCAGCCTGGACGAGGCTCCGCGCACGCTCGGCGGCCACGTCTACCGCATGATCTCGACCCGCTTCGACGTGCCGGTGATCACGGTCGAGGAGGCCAGGCCGGCCGAGGAGCGCGGGGTGGCGGGCACCCACGTCCTGCGCCGCGTCTTCTACCCGGCCCAGCGCACCGAGCCGCTGCGCGACTCGACCGTCTACGTCGTCAACGACGGCCGCCTCTACGCCGACAGCGTCCGCGCCATCTACGAGGAGCGGCTGCGCAGGGGTGACGACCGCGAGCACATCTGGATCGTCAAGGACGGCGCCTTCGTGCCGCCCGGCGGCGCGACCGCGGTCCGCGCGGGCAGCCGCGAGCACCACGAGGCCCTGGCCAGGTCCCGCCACGTCATCACCAACTCGTTCCTGCCCGTCTGGTTCCGCGCCCGCGAGGACCAGGTGGTGGTGCAGACGTGGCACGGCACCCCGGCCAAGCTGATCGGCAACGACCAGCCCCACATGCAGCGCGACCCCAGGCCGCCGATCTGGCACCGCCAGGCGGCCGAGGTGCGCGGCTGGGACCTGCTGCTGTCGCAGTCGCCCTGGGCCACGCCGGTGCTGCGCAAGGCGTTCGGTTACAAGGGCGAGATCCTCGAGAGCGGCCTGCCGCGCAACGACGTGCTCAACTCGCCAGACCGGGACACCCTGGCCGCGGCCGTGCGCGAGCGGCTGGGGCTGGTCCCGGGCAAGCGGGTGGTGCTGTACGCGCCGACGTGGCGCGACTACGACCGCAAGAACGCCATGGTCAAGCTCGATCTGGCCAAGGCCCGCGAGGCGCTGGGCGCCGACCACGAGATCCTCGTACGCGCTCACCCGATGCAGGCCATGCCCGCCGTCCCCGACATCGCCCGCGACGTCACCACATATCCGGACATCGCGGATCTCCTGCTCGTGGCCGACGTGCTGGTGACCGACTACTCCTCGGTCATGTTCGACTTCGCCGCCACCGGCAAGCCGATCGTGCTCTACGGCTACGACCTGGCGAAATACTCCTCGAAGCGGGGCCTCTACGTGGACCTGCCCGAGCAGGCGCCCGGCCCGCTGCTGTCGACGTCGGCGGAGGTGGTCGAGGCGCTGCGGTCGATCGACGAGGTGGCGGCGGCCCACGCGGACCGCTACGACGCCTTCCGCGCCACGTTCGCCCCCCGCGACGACGGCAAGGCCACCGCCCGGGTGGTGGACCACCTCTTCTCCTGAGGCGCCCTCAGAAGAGTTCGGGAAGATCGTCGGGCAGGAGATATCTCCGGCCCGGGTCGTAGCCCGTGTCGAAGGCCAGGTCCGCCGCCTTCGGCACGGTGTGCTCCGGGAGGCTCTCGGCGAGCAGGTAGAGCAGGGCCGACATGCTGGTCCCGCAGACGATCTCCCCGTTGTCGATGAGCTTGCGCACCCCGGCGAGGTGCACCCACTCCACCCGCTCGGCCTCCCAGGGGTCGGAGGGCGGCCCGATGTGCCTGGCCGACTCGGCCCGGTAGATGTGGTGCAGGTCGTCGGAGATCCCGTTGTTCGGCTGGATCGACAGCAGCGGCCGCAGCGGCCCGGGACGCCAGCCGGTCTCCTCCTCGACCTCGCGCGCCGCGGCCGCCCGCGGCATCTCGCCGTCGTCGACCTGCCCGAGCGGGATCTCCCAGCCCCAGCTGTCGGTGATGAAGCGGTGGCGCCAGATGAGCAGCACGCGGTCCTTGTCGTCGGTGACGACGGCACCCGCCCCGGGGGCCGCGCGGACGAGCCGGTGATCGAGATGGCGCCCGTCGGGCAACTCCACGTCCGCAACCCGGACGTCCAGCCATTCGTCGGTGTAGAGGGACTTCTCGGAGTGCACCTGCCATCGCATGCGATCGACCCCCGCACGAGGCGAAATGTTGACCCTACGTTACAAGGCCACACGCTCCGTATGTGGGAAATCGGGCGAAGTCACGTCCGGAGTTCGACCTCCAGGGTGAGCGGCGACTGCCTGACCTCGTACGAGGCGAACCCCGTATCCGCCAGCAGCGCCTCGAACGCGGACTTGGTGTACGCCCGCCGGGGCAGGAACGACCGCAGCGCGAGCCTGGTGAACGCCCTGGACATCGCCCCCATCCGCATCCGCGCCACGTCGTCGTCCACGGCCTGCCTGGACACGTCCTTGCGCAGGTCGACGATGAGCCCGCAGGCGCCCGGCCGCAGGACCCGGCGCATCTCCCGCAGCGCCCCGGCGGGGTCGGAGAAGTTCTTGAACGCGGCACAGCAGATGAGGAAGTCGAAGCTGTCGTCGTTGAACGGCATCGCAGCGGCGTTCCCGAGCCGGAAGTCCACCTCCACGCCGGCCTCGGCCGCCTTGGCGCGGGCGATCGCGACGAACGTCTCGCTGATGTCGAGCCCCGTGACCGTGTAGTCGCCGGTCCTGGCCAGGGCGATCGACAGGTAGCCGGGGCCGGGGGCCACCTCCAGGATCCTGGCCCCCTTCGCGGCGTACTCCCGGGTCCTGGCGACCTGCTCGTCGTACCTGGCGAGGGCCTTGCCGTTGCTGGTGGCGTACCAGCGGGCGATGGCGCCCTCCATGCCGATGCCTTTGTACCCCTTGCCGGTCTTCGTCATGAAAAGACGATATATCGCGTCCAAGCGCTGTCAAGATATATCGCGGTTCTGATGACGCTGGTGGCGAACAAGCCCCCGGCGTGTCACCGCTAAATCTGGCATTTGCCTCGATACCTTAGGCGGATCGCGAGGGGAGACCGGGCAAGTCGGCACGATCTACCCCTGTGGTCTGGTGGAATCTAGTGCTGTGAGTGCTCAGACCTGGCGGTTGGTGCGAAGAGGTGGCGGGGGGCCGAATGTGCCGCCTGAGCTCGATGAGCACCAGCGTGCCGTGGTCCAGCACCGGAGCGGTCCCCTCCTCGTTCTCGCAGGTCCGGGCACCGGCAAGACCACCACGATCGTCGAGAGCGTGGTCGACCGGATCGAGCGGCGCGGCCTCGACCCCGAGCGCGTGCTCATCCTCACCTTCAGCCGCAAGGCCGCCGAGGAGCTGCGCCAGCGCGTCACCGCGCGGCTGCGCCGCACCACCCGCACCCCGCTCGCCCTGACCTTCCACTCCTACGCCTACGCGCTGCTGCGCCGCGAGTCCGTGCTGGCGGGCAAGGCCCCGCCGCGCCTGCTCACCGGCCCTGAGCAGCTGCTGGAGATCCGTCGGCTGCTCCACGGCGAGCTGGAGAACGGCGCGCCCGGCTGGCCCGTGTCGCTGCGCGAGCCGCTCAAGACGCGCGGCTTCGCCGAGGAGCTGCGCGACTTCCTGTCCCGGGCCAACGAGCGCGGGCTCGACGCCGAGCGGCTGGTCGCGCTCGGCCGGCTGCACGGGCGCGGCGACTGGGTGGCGGTGGGGCGGTTCGCCGAGCGCTACCAGGACCGGTTCGACCTGGCCCCCGAGGAGACCTACGACTACGCCGAGCTGATCGGGGCCGCCACCGCGCTGCTGGCCGATCCCGAGGTGCGCGAGCGCGAGCGGGCGGCGCACGACGTGGTGTTCGTGGACGAATACCAGGACACCGACCCGGCCCAGGAGCTGTTGCTGACCCAGCTCGCCGGCGACGGCCGCGACCTGGTCGCGGTCGGCGACCCCGACCAGTCGATCTACGGGTTCCGGGGCGCCGACGTGCAGGGCATCATGAAGTTCCCCGAGCGCTTCAGGACCCTCCACGGCCGCGAGGCCCCGGTGCTGGCCCTGCGGGTGTGCCGCAGGAGCGGCGCCGACCTGCTGGAGGCCTCCCGCCGGGTGGCCGCCAGGCTGCCGGTGGCCCCCGCGCCGGAGCACGACCAGCGCCACGGGCACCGCGACCTGCTGCCGCTGCCCGACGCCGAGCCCGGCGACGTGCGGGTGCTGCTGGCCGACAGCACCAGCCAGGAGGCGGCGATCGTGGCCGACACGCTGCGCCGCGCCCACCTGATCGACGGGGTGCCCTGGCACCGGATGGCGGTGCTGGTCCGCTCGGCCAAGCGGCAGGTGCCGCTGCTGCGGCGGGCGCTGGTCAACGCCGGGGTGCCGACCATGATCGCGGGCGACGAGGTGCCGATCGCGCAGGAGCCGGGCGTGCGGCCGCTGCTCACCATGCTGCGCGTGGCGCTGGACCCGTCGCAGCTCGACGAGGGGGTGGCGGAGGAGCTGCTGACGGGCCCGCTCGGCGGCACCGACATGATCGGCGTACGCCGCCTCCGCCGCGCGCTCAAGATCGCCGAGAACGAGGCCCTGAGCGCCACCGCCGACGAGGCGGAGCCGCTGCCCGTCAAGCCGCGCTCGTCCGGCGAGCTGCTCGTGGCCGCCGTCAAGGACGTCCGCGAGCTGACCCGCGTCGAGCCCCACATCGCCCTCCCGGCCGAGCGCGTGGCCAAGCTGCTGGCCGACGCCCGCGAGGCCGCCCGGCAGGAGGGCACCGCCGAAGACCTGCTGTGGGCCGTCTGGCAGGGCAGCGGCCTGGCCGCGCGCTGGACCGACCAGAGCCTGGCGGGCGGCCCCAGGGGCGCCCAGGCCGACCGCGACCTCGACGCCGTGGTGGCCCTGTTCGACCACGCGGCCAGGTTCGTGGACCGGATGCCGATGGCGGGTCCCGAGGTGTTCCTCGACGACCTGGCCGCCCAGGAGATCCCCGGCGACACGCTGGCCGACCGGGCCCCCGACGGCGACGCCGTACGCGTGCTGACCGCCCACCGCTCCAAGGGCCTCGAATGGGACGTCGTGGTCGTGGCGGGCGTGCAGGAGGGCGTCTGGCCCGACCTGCGCCTGCGCGGGTCGATGCTGGGCGTCGAGGACCTCGTGGAGGTGGTGGAGGGCGCCGAGCCGAGCGCCGCCTCGCTGGCCTCCAAGCTGCTGGCCGAGGAGCGCAGGCTGTTCTACGTGGCCGCCACCAGGGCCAGGCGCAGGCTCGTGGTCACCGCCGTCGGCGGCGAGGACACCGACGAGCGCCCGTCCAGGTTCCTGTCGGAGCTGATGCCGGGCGCGGTCGAGACGGCCACGGTGGACGACCGGGCCCGCTGGCTGAACATGTCCGCCCTGGTCGCCGACCTCCGCAGCGCGGTGACCGACCCCACCAAACCGGGCAGGCTCCGGCAGAAGGCGGCGCGACAGCTGGCCCGCCTGGCCGCCGCCGGGGTCCAGGGCGCCCACCCCAACGACTGGTACGCCCTCACCCCCATCTCCGACGACCGCCCCCTGAGCTGGCCCGACGGGATCGTCAGCATCTCGCCTTCGGCGGTCGAGAGCTTCACCAAGTGCGGCCTGCGCTGGCTGCTGGAGACGGCGGTCGGCGCGGCGGGCACCAGCACCGCCCAGGGCCTGGGCAACGTCATCCACGCCCTGGCCGTCCTGGCGGCCACCGACCTGCCCAGCGAAGACCTCCTGGGCGACCGCCTCGACCAGATCTGGAGCGACCTCGACTTCGGCGGCGTCTGGTACAACCGCAAGCAGCGCCAGGTGGCCGAGCAGATGATCGGCAAGTTCCTGCGCTGGCACAAGGAGAACCCGCGCGAGCTGGTGGCCCTGGAGGAGGCGTTCACGGCGATGGTCTCGGAGGGCGTCCAGATCAAGGGCCGGGTCGACCGCGTGGAGCGCGACTCGGACAACCGCGCAGTGATCATCGACCTCAAGACGGGCGGCTCCAAGCCCAAGGCCGGCGATCTCGACCGCCACCCGCAGCTCGGCGTCTACCAGCTGGCCGCGCTGCTGGGCGCGTTCGCCCGGCACGGCATGACCGAGCCGGGCGGCGCGGCGCTGGTGCAGCTCGGCAAGGCGGCGGGCAAGAACGACGCCCTGGAGCAGAAGCAGGGCGCGCTGGCCGAGGACCAGGATCCCGGCTGGGCCGCGGACCTGGTCGACACGGTGGCCACCGGCATGTCCGGCCCGTTCTTCCAGGCCAAGGTCAACGACGGCTGCCGCACCTGCGCGGCCAGGGCGAGCTGCCCGGTCAACGACAACGGGGGCCAGGTGTGCTGACCCCCGCCGAACTCGCCGGCAAGCTCGGCGTCCTGCCCCCGACCCCCGAGCAGGCGGAGGTCATCGAGGCCCCGCTGGAGCCGATGGTCGTCATGGCGGGCGCCGGCTCCGGCAAGAGCGAGACCATGGCCGGCCGCGTGGTGTGGCTGGTCGCCAACGGCCTGGTCAAACCGGAGAACGTGCTGGGGCTCACCTTCACCCGCAAGGCCGCCGCCGAGCTGGCCACCAGGGTCAGGGAGCGGCTCAACGGCCTGGCGGAGGCCGGCCTGGTCGCGCCGGGCGCGCTCGACAACGAGCCGACCGTGTCCACCTACCACGCCTACGCCGCCCGCCTGGTCACCGACCACGCCCTGCGCGAGGGGCTGGAGCCCACCATGCGCCTGGTCACGCCGGCCGTGTCGTGGCAGCTCGCCTCGCGGGTGGTGGCGATGTACGACGGGCCGATGGACAAGATCGAGCTGGGCCCGCCGTCGGTCACGGCCGCCCTGCTGGAGCTGGCGGGCGAGCTGTCCGAGCACCTGCGGGCCGGCTCCGACGTGCGGCGGGTGGGGGAGTGGCTGCAGGACAGGCACGCCCTGCTCCCCGGCCGGACCACGCTCGCCCAGCGCAAGCCGCTCACCGTCCAGGCGGCCAGGGAGCAGCTCCTGCCGCTGGTGGAGGCGTACGAACGGCTCAAGCGCCGGCGCGAGGTCATCGACTACGGCGACCAGATGTCGCTGGCCGCCCGGATCGCCGCCGGCCACAAGGAGGTCGGCGAGATCGAGCGCTCCCGCTACTCCGTGGTCCTGCTCGACGAATACCAGGACACCAGCCACGCCCAGCTCGTCCTGCTGCGCTCCCTCTACGGCGGCGGCCACGCGGTCACCGCCGTGGGCGACCCGTGCCAGTCGATCTACGGCTGGCGCGGCGCCTCCGCCGGCAACCTGCGCCGCTTCTCCCGCGACTTCCGCACCGGCACGGGCGACCCGGCCCCGGTCCGCCAGCTCAGCGTCAGCTTCCGCAACGGCGACCGCGTCCTCGACGTCGCCGCCCGGGTGCAGCTCCCGCTCCGCATGGAGGCCCGCGAGGTCCCCGTCCTGGTCCCCGGCCCCAACCGGGTCGACCGGGGCCGCGTCACCTGCGCCTTCCACGAGACGGCCGAGGACGAGGCCAGGTGGATCGCCGACGGCATCGCCAAGATGCTCGGCCAGGAGGTCGCCCCCGACGGCCTGCCCTGGGGGGAGAGGGAGCGCAAGAAGACGCTGGCCGTGCAGCCGCAGGACGTCGCCATCCTGGCCCGCAAGCGCTCGCAGTTCCCCGCGCTGCGCCGGGCCCTCGAGGACCGCGACATCCCGGTCGAGGTCGTCGGCCTCGGCGGCCTGCTCACCGTGCCCGAGGTCAACGACATCGTCGCCACCCTCCGCGTCCTGTACGACCCCACGGCCGGCGACGCGCTGGCCAGGCTGCTGGCCGGCCCCCGCTGGCGGATCGGCCCGGCGGACCTGCGGGTGCTGGGCGAGCGCGCCAGGGAGCTGGCCCGCGAGCTGAGCGACAGCCGCCGCCAGGAAGACCCGCTCGACCAGGTGGTGGCCGACCTGGCCGAGGAGCGCGGCAGCCTGGTGGACGCGCTGGACGAGCTGCCCGACCGGGAGGCGTGGCTGGAGCCGTTCTCGCCGCTGGCCCGCACCAGGCTGGTCGCGCTCGCCCACGAGCTGCGCCACCTGCGCGCGCACACCGCTCAGCCGCTGCCCGATCTGATCACCGAGGTCGAGCGCAGGCTCGGCCTCGACGTCGAGGTGGCCGCGCGCAGCGGCACGGCGGGGGCGTTCGCGGCGCGGGCGGATCTCGACGCGTTCCTCGACGCGGCCTCCAGGTTCGCGGGCGACTCGGAGGACCCGACGCTGGGGGCGTTCCTGGCCTACCTGCAGGCGGCGGAGAGCGAGGAGTTCGGGCTGGAGGCGGGCCGGGTCGGCGAGAGCAACAGCGTCAAGCTGATGACCGTGCACGCTTCGAAGGGCCTGGAGTGGCCGATCGTGGTGGTGCCCGGCCTGTCGCAGCTCGTCAGCTCGAAGGGGACGATCGCGACGGGCAGCATCTTCCCCGCCACGCCGGTCATGAACAGCCGCTGGACCGACAACCCGCGCAAGCTCCCCTACACCCTGCGCGGCGACGCCGCCGACCTGCCCCGGCTGAGCGGGCTGAGCAAGGAGGAGCTGGCGGCCTTCGACGAGCTCTGCCGCGAGCGCGACCTGATGGAGGAGCGCAGGCTCGCGTACGTGGCCGTGACCCGCGCCCACTACCACCTGATCGCCTCCGGCTACCGGTGGGGCACCGCGACCAAGCCCCTGGAGCCGTCCGACTTCCTGCTGGAGATCCGCGACACCGCCGACCGGATCTCGTTCTGGGCCGGCGACCTGGCCGAGGGCGCGACCAACCCGCTGCTTGCCGAGCCCGCCGAGGCCACCTGGCCGGTCACGCCCGAGGGGCTGCGCTACGAGTCCGTGCTCGACGGCGCCCGCCTGGTCGAGGACGCATTGGCCGGCACGCTCGGGCCGGACGACGAGGACGAGCCGCTGCGGGCCTACGAGGAGGAGCGCCTGCGCGCCTGGGAGCGCGACACCGACCTGCTGCTGCGCGAGCGCGATCTGCACCGGCGCAAGCCCGCGACGACCGTCGAGCTGCCCATGAAGCTGACCGTGTCGTCGCTGGTCACGCTGGCCGCCGACCCGCGCGAGCTGGCCCGCAGGATCCGCCGGCCGGTCCCGGTCAAGCCGGCGCCGCTGGCCCGCCGGGGCACCTCGTTCCACAAGTGGCTGGAGACCCGGTGGGACCAGCAGCGGCTGATCGACGACTTCGAGCTCTACGACGAGGAGCTCGAAGAGGCCGACGTGCGGCTGGCCGAGCTGCAGGAGCGGTTCGAGGAGAGCGAGTGGGCCGACCGGCGGCCGGTCGATCTCGAGGTGCCGTTCGAGACCATGATCGCCGACCGGCTGGTGCGCGGGCGGATGGACGCCGTCTTCGAGCGGGCGGGCGGCGGTTACGAGGTGGTCGACTGGAAGACCGGCCAGCCGCCCAGGGGCAAGGCGGCGAAGGCGGCCACGGTGCAGCTCGCCGCCTACCGGCTGGCCTGGTCGCACCTGGCGGGCGTGCCGCTGGAGCAGGTGGGCGCGGCCTTCCACTACGTACGCGCCAACCGCACCGTGCGGCCGGTCGACCTGCTCGACGCCGACGGCCTGGTCGCGCTCATCGAGGGTGTCAGGCTCTTAGATAGTGGAAAGCCGGCTTCGGGTGCATGAGGAAGTCGTGGTGCGAGATGTTCCAGGCGTAGGCCCCGGCCATCTCGAACACCACGGTGTCCCCGACCCCCACCGAAGTCACGATATTTCGGGCAAAAAGGTCTTTTGGGGTGCAGAGTTGGCCGACGAACGTGACCGGTTCGCCGGCCACGCCGCCCTTGCCCGTACGCAGGACGTGGAGCGGCTGGTCGTGCCCCTTGGTCACCGGCGTGCGCAGGTGGTGCGTGCCGCCCAGCAGGATCGCGTACGCCTGCCCGCGCACCCGCTTCACGTCCACGACCTTCGTCACGTAGTAGCCGCAGTAGACGGTCAGCGCCCGCCCGGGCTCGATCCGCAGCCGCCTGCCCCGCCCCAGCCCGGCCAGCCCCGCCCCGTAGGCCGCCCAGTCGAACCTGGACTCCGGCGTGGCGTAGGAGACCGCCATCCCGCCGCCCAGGTTGACCTCCTCGTAGGCGTTGTCCAGCAGCGCGCCCGCCAGCCCGAGGAGCTGCGGCGCCGCCAGCCCGCTGGCCAGGTGGGCGTGCAGGCCGCGCAGCCGTACGCGGTCGCCGAACAGCGGCAGGCACTCCGCCACCCCGGCCTCGTCCATCCCGAACGGCCCGCTCATCGTCAGCGCCGCGCCCTCGACCGGCAGGTCCGGGTTGAGCCTGAGCAGCACGTCCGCCTCCAGCCCGGTGCCGAGCAGGCGGCGCAGCTCGTTCGGGGACTCGACGTGCAGGCGGTGGTGCGGCAGCCGCAGCTCGGCGTCGGTCTTGCCGGGCCCGCCCAGCGCCACCGGCATGCCCGGGAACAGGCCCGTCACGTGCGCGTGCTCGCCCGCCGACGACACCTCGAATCCGTCCACGTGCCCCGCCAGCACCCGCAGCAGCTCGGCGTCGGGATTGGCCTTGACGGCGTAGTACAGCTCGGTGGCCCCCAGCGCCCGCCGTACGGACGCGACGTGCTCGTCCAGCGCCGGCAGGTCATAGACGTAGGCCGGGACCTCCGCGAGGCCCAGAGCGGCCTCCTGGACGCGCGGCCCGATCATGCGAGCGGGTTCGCGATCGGGACGTAACCGGCCGCGCGGTCGGCCGCCCTGGCCCAGCGCACCCCCAGGTTCGCCTTGGCCGGCAGGGGCGCGCCCGCCAGCAGGTTCGACAGGGGCAGCGGCCGGCCCAGACCGGCGGCCTGGCGGGCGAGCAGGTCGCGGGCGATCCGCCACAGTTCGCGCAGCAGCCCGTCGTCCTCTCCCGCGACCGTGGCGGCGATCTCGGTCAGGTGGTTGACGAGCAGGCAGTAGACCACGCGGGCCCAGCCGCGCTCGGCGTCGTAGCTGAGCGCGCGGGCCACCTCGGGATGCAGGCCGCCGAGGTCGTGGCGGCCCGTGACGAGCTTGGTGCCCTCCAGGTCACGGAAGACGGCCTGCGCGGGCGTTCCGGAGGCGTCCAGGCCGACCAGGACGTTCTGCAGGTGGGGCTCCAGCACCACGCCGTGCGTGAAGTACAGCTCCAGGACCGGCAGCGCGACCACCGTCACGTACGCCCGCCACCACGCGAGCGGATCGTGCACGGGGGCGTCCAGGGCGGCGGCCAGGACCGGGGTGACGCCAGGGTCGCAGACGGCCCACGGGCTCTGCCTGACGATCACCCCCAGCCCCTCGTGGAGCCGGGTGCCCAGGGCGGCCGACCGGTGGCCGGGCTCGGGGAGCCAGCGGGTGGCGGGGTGCTCGGCCGCCACCTTCTCGAAGACGGGCGTCAGCCGTCCGGTCAGCTCCACCGCGCCGGCCAGCTCGTACCAGGCGTTCTTCCGCACGCAGTTCGTGATCCGGACGTCCAGGGAGAACTTCAGGCAGACCTCCGCCGCGGGGGCGTAGACGGTGCGTACGGACGAGGTCGGCACCACGACGGGCCCCGGCCCCAGGTCGAGCAGCTCGCTCCCCAGGGCCGGCCGCAGCAGGTCGAGCTGCCACGGATGCGCCGGCAGCACCCGGTACCCGGCGGGCGCCCGGCCCATCGCGTCGAGCGCGGCCACGTCGCCCTGCTCGGCCAGCACGTCCTCCCGCACGCCGAGCAGCCGGACGGGGAACTCGGCATGCGCCTCCGGGGCGTACCGCAGCCAGCCGTCCCCGCCGCGCGCCTTGGGGCTGGGGTGGAACGGGTGCCCGTACACCAGCGCCTGCTCCGAGGCCAGCCAGGGATCGGCGGGCGGCACGGCCCCGGCCCGGGCGCCCAGGATCGCCGCCACGGCGTCCCTGCTGGCCGCCACCTGCCCGGCGAACTCGCCGTTGTTCCCCTGCAGCTCCGCCTCGACCAGGCCGACCAGCTCGTCGGTGGACAGCGGCTGCCAGGCGCCGGCCCGCAGGCGTTCGGGCCGGCCGGCGAAGCGCAGGGCCGCCCCGCCGTGCGTACGGGCCCGCAGCAGCACCCCCGCCACCCGCAGCAGCAGGTACGGCGGTGCCGGCCACACCAACCCGCGCGGCCCGGCCACCTCCCGCACGCAGCAGCGCAGCAGGGCCGCCAGCGTCGCCTCCTCGGCCAGGCCGGAGGGCGCGTCGATGGCTAGTCCGGGCATTCAGGCTCTCCTCAGGTAGTTCGGCCCGCTGGTGCCGTAGAACTTGTTGATGTCGCGCGCGCCGGAACGTTCCTTGGACACCAGAGTCCCGGCGGTGATCATGGATTTGCCGGTGAGCCGGGCCGCGTCGAGCGTCCGGGCGCGCAGGAGCCTGGCCATGGGGTCGTCGCCGTACTCGTCGAGGGCCTCGGCCAGCGTGTCGCGCAGCAGCGCGGCGGCCCGGTCGTGCGGCAGCGCCGCGAACGTCACGGCGGCGGCGGCCAGGTGCAGCGTGATGGTCACGAACACGTCGGCCAGGGCGTGGGGGTCGTCGGTCAGCATCCGCTCGTCGGCGAAGGCCGGCACCTCGACCCCGGCCGCCCGCAGCCGCGAAGGCGAGGCCAGCAGGCCGTCGTTGTCCTTGACCAGCAGCCGCAGGCGGTCGCCGCCCAGGACCAGGGCGAGGTTCTGCTGGTGGGCCTCCAGGGCGACGCCGTAGCGTACGAAGAGCTTGACGTTCCACCGCAGCAGCAGCCGCAGATAGTCGGGCAGCACGTCGCCCAGCCCGTCGAGCACGCCGGGCGCGCCCAGCGCGGCGACCGGCACGATCTCGCCCTCGGGCAGCCGCCGGACCATCCAGGCGAGATACTCGTGCCCGGCGTGCGCGTGGGTCTGCTCGTCGGCCGGCACGACGTCCGGGTCGGCCAGCTCGCGCAGCAGCAGCTCCGCCCTGGCCCCGTCGGCCAGCACGCCCGGCTTGATCGAGCGCCGGTTCCTGACGCCCAGGGTGCTGATGGGCAGGGGCAGCTTGAGATGCACGCGCGGGCTCACCTCGACGGTCCGCATGGACAGCGTGGGCCGCACCCGTACGGCCGTCTCGTCCAGCACCCGCACCCCGTCGATCTTCCGTACCTCGTCCACGGCCAGCGGATGCACCGGGAAGAGCGCCTCGCCGTCATCGAGGTCGTCCGCGAACGGCGGCGCCACGTCGGGAGGCAGCCGGTCGGCGGCGCCCGGCACCACCGCCCACCGCAGCTCGAACGAGGGCCCGAACTCCGGCGCGTACGCCCGCAGATCGTCTTCGGACAGCCCCACCCGAGCCCGCGAAGTCGGGTGGACCGGGTGGTCCACGAAGGCGGCCAGCGTCTCGTAAGAGGGCCCGGACCGCAGCACCTCCTCCGCCACCCCGTCGTGCAGCTCCAGCGCCGCCAGCGCGGCCAGGCACTCCTCGAAGAAGGCCGCCACCCCTTCGGAGTCCGCCGGGTGGGCGAGCTCCACCAGCGTCTCCAGCACCTGCTCCAGCCCCAGCCGCTCGTCCGGCGCGACCACGAAGTCCTGGAACAGCACCCCGGGTGCCAGCCGGACCCACCGCCCGTCCGCCAGCAGCAGCCCGACCCCGTCCTTGGTCCTGGTGACGCGGGAGGCCAGCCCGCCGTAGTCCTCGCGCAGCAGCGCGTCGAGCACCCGGGCGGCCAGGTACGCCTCCCGAGCGCTCATTCGACCACCCACGGCCGCGCGGCCCGGTACTCCGCCACGGCCGCGTCCACCCGCGCCCGATCGGGCCCGACCGCCCGCACCACGCCCAGGTAGTCGCGGTTGGTACGCGTCAGGGAGACGACGTCCCCCACCTCGCGCAACGGCCGGTGCCACAGCCGCACGTCGCCGCTGACCACGGACTCGTGCCCGGGGGCGTCCTTGATCGTCCCGGGCCGGTCCGCGACCAGGCTGACCGCGCTCGCGTGCCTCCCGGCGGCGTCCGGCACGGCCGGCACGCGCTGCCCGAGGTGCACCCGCAGGATCCACTCGAACAGCGGCACCCCGAGCACCTCACCCAGCAGGAAGTCGCAGTGGTCCCCGATCGCCCGGTAGTTCACCTCGATGATCCGGGGCCCGGCCGGGGTGAGCACGTACTCGGTGTGGCAGGCCCCGAACCCCACCCCGAGCGCCCGCAACGCCGCCAGCACGTGCCCGTGCGACCCGTCCGGCGGCGCCCAGTCGAGCCGCTCCTCCACGAAGTACGGCAACGCCCCCAGCGTCGTCTCGAACCCCCCGAGCACCCGCAGCCCGCCGTCGTCCCCCAGCGTCTCCAGCGTCCGCAGCGGCCCTTCGAGGTATTCCTCCACGACCAGCGCCTCGCCCGGCCGCCGCCGCCTGACCTCGGCCACCGCCCCGGCCAGGTCGCTCTCGACGAGCATGACGTCCTCGCTGGCCACTCCCTCGCGGGGCTTCAGCACGACCGGGTACGGCGGGTGCTCCGGCACCGGGTCGCCGGGCCCCAGCCGTACGGAGAACACCCGCTCGACCCCGGCCTCCGCCAGCCTGCGCCGCGTCAGGAACTTGTTCTTGGCCGCCGCGCACGCCCGCCAGTCCTTGCCCGGCAGCCCGAAGTAGGATGCGGCGAGCGCGGTCTCCGCCTGCAGGTGGTCGGAGTTGGTGAAGATCGCGTCCGGCCTGCCGAGGTGTTCGACGGCGTCGATGAGGGCGCGCGGGTCCCGCACGTCACACGCCACCGCGTGCGGATGGTGCTCGGGCCGGTCGGTGAGGATCGTGACCTCGCAACCGAGTGCCCGGGCCGCCGGCAGGAAGCCGTCCGTCACGGAATCGGTTGGTTTGAGCGCGGTCAGGTAGAGCCGCAACGCGAAGGCACCCCCGAAGAATCAGGTAAGGCTAACCTAACTCGTCGATCTTAGCCCCCGAGAGATCACCCCGGTGCCCGGATACCGTAATCGCCGGCTAACTGCGAGGTCATAGGATGACATGGGATTCAGGAGGGGGCGGCCAGTGGAGACGACCGCGGAAGAGCAACTCATCGGACCGCTGCTCCTCGCACGCGGCACCATCGACCGGTCCTCGGCGCTGCGGGCCGACGACGGGTGGCTGGAGCGGGCGTGGTCCGATCCCGCGACCAGGGTGCTGGTGATCGACAACGGTCACACGCTGGTGCGGCGGTCGGGAGACGAGGTGCAGGCGGTGCTGTTCACGCCCGCGGACGCGCCACCGGGGCCGCGCTACCTGCTGGGCCTCGAAGACGGGGTCGCCTACTTCGCGGTGGCCGCGCCGCTGCCGGGCCTGCCCAAGGGCGACCTCAACGGCCGCGTCACGATCCCGATGACCCTGCGTGACACGCCGGAGGGCCAGCCGGTGGCGGCCGGGCTGCGCCAGGCGGGGGGCCTGCTCGGCGACCGCGACGCGGGCCTGCTGGTCTACGCCGTGGCGCTGGAGGCGTGGCACTCGACGCACGAGTTCTGCCCGCGCTGCGGCAGCCGCACCGACGTCGCGGCCGGCGGCCACATCCGCGTCTGCCCGCAGGACTCCAGCCAGCACTTCCCGCGCGTCGACCCGGCCGTGATCATGCTCGTCCGCGACGCGGACGACCGCTGCCTGCTGGCCCGCGGGCCGCACTGGCCCGAGGGTCGGCTGTCGATCCTGGCGGGGTTCGTGGAGCCGGGGGAGTCGCTGGAGGCGGCCGTTGTCCGCGAGGTCGCGGAGGAGGTCGGCATCGTCGTCACCAACCCGCGCTATCTCGGCAGCCAGCCCTGGCCGTTCCCGCGCAGCCTCATGCTCGGCTTCTTCGCCGAGGCGATGACGACCGCGCTCACCCCCGACGCCGACGAGATCGCCGAGGCGCACTGGTATTCCAGGGAGGAGATGGCACGGGCGCTGGAGTCGGGCGAGCTGCGCCTGCCGCCTCCCGTGTCGATCGCCCGCCGCCTCATCGAGACCTGGTACGGCGGCGAGCTCGTCGGCGACTGGTGACCGTCAGGCCGCTTCGAGCAGTGCCTTGACCTCGATGGCCGAGGGGTTCGTCCGCACCACGCGACCGTTGGGGGTGTCGATCACGACGGTCGGCACCACCTGGTTGCCGTTGTTGACGCTCATCACGAAGTCGGCGGCAGACGGGTCACGCTCGATGTCGATCTCGTCGAAGCTGATGCCCTCGCGAGCGAGCTGGGACTTGAGCCGCTTGCACGGGCCGCACCAGGTGGTGCTGTAGATCGTGAGCGCCATCTCGGGACACCCTCCAAGGTCAAGGAATCAGGCGATCGGTGCAACAACGCCCGGTGCCTGGTTAATCCCGGATCTGCCTGGTCCGGTCCCCTACCCGATCCGCTCGGCGATCCACGCCTGCACCCGCTCGGCCACACCCGGCTCCCGGTAGAGCGGCGAGCTGTGGTTGACCCCCGGCGCCGTGAACACGGTCACCGGCACGCCCACCTGCCCGAGCATCTGCTTGAGCAGCTGGCTCTGCACCGGCGGCACGAACTCCTCCGCCGAATGGATGGTCAGCATCGGCGCGTCCTTGCGGCTGGCGTGCCAGGCCACCTCCATGCTCGCCCAGACGCGCGAGCACTTGCCCTTGGGCGCGCAGCCGCCGGCCAGCTTGATGGCGGCCGTGCGGAGCTTGCGCTTGTTGGGGTCGGTGGCCTTCTCGCCGTCGGAGTAGGCGCGCAGCGGCGAGATGATCGGGGACAGCCCGACCACGCCCTTGAGCCCGTTGATGCCGTCGCCGTACGTGCCCACGGCCGCCGCGATGTGCCCGCCCGCGGAGAAGCCCACCAGCACGTAGTTGCCCGCGTCGAACGCCCACTTGTCGGCATGCTTGCGCGCCATGGCGATCGCGGCCAGGGCGTCGGTGCGCTGCGCGGGCCAGGCGGCGTCGCCGGAGAGGCGGTAGTTGAGGTTGAAGACCGTGTAGCCCATCTCGGCGTAGCCGCGGGTGATCTCCTTCATGTACCTCTTGTCACCGCTGGACCACCAGCCGCCGTGGACGAGGAAGATCCCGGGCCGCTCCTGGCCGTCGGGCGTCCACCAGACGTCCATGCTCTGGCGCTGGTGGGAGCCGTACTGGACGGTCTCCACGGACAACCCGCCGAGCCCCTCAGCGTCCACGGGGTTGCTGACCGTGGGGCCGGGGGCGGGGTCCTTGGCCGCGCTCGCGGTGACTGGTGTGAGCACGACGGCAGCGAGCGCGAGAACGCTCACGGAAACCGCTGTTCGCACGGCCTTCCTTTCCCCCATGCACGTGGTCGGCCCCATTGTGGGGGAAGAGACCAGTTCTTTGCATCTCGATGACTAGGAACATACGTCGGCCCGCATGTTGCCAGAATAAGGTGCTTCACCGCCACCGGCTGGAAGGATGTACGGGTGAACAACTCGGACGACGTACTGATCGGACTCGACCCCGAGCAGCGCGCGGTCGCCGAGGCCGTGCGCGGGCCGGTGTGCGTGCTGGCGGGTGCGGGCACGGGCAAGACCAGGGCGATCACCCACCGCATCGCGTACGCGGTCCGCAGCGGAGTCGTGGACGCGCAGAGCGTCCTGGCCGTGACGTTCACCACACGCGCGGCGGGCGAGCTGCGCCAGCGGCTGCGCGCGCTCGGCGCCCCCGGCGTCCAGGCGCGCACGTTCCACGCCGCGGCGCTGCGCCAGCTCACCTACTTCTGGCCGCGGGTGATCGGCGGCGAGGCCCCGTCGGTCATCGAGTCGAAGCTCCCGGTCCTGGCCGAGGCGTGCCGCCAGGTCCGCCGCAGCCCCGACCGTTCCGAGCTGCGGGACATCGCCTCCGAGATCGAGTGGGCCAAGGTCACCCAGATCGGCCCGGAAGACTACGTCGCGGCGGCCGCCAAATATCACCGCACGCCGCCGATCGCGGCCGACGAGGTGGCCGGGCTCTACGAGTCGTACGAGCGGATCAGGCGCGAGCGTCACCTCGTCGACTTCGAGACCATCCTCGAGCTGACCGCGGCGGTGATGACCGAGCACCAGGAGGTGGCGGCGCAGATCCGCCAGCAATACCGCTATTTCGTGGTCGACGAGTATCAGGACGTCAACCCGCTGCAGAAGCTGCTGCTCGACACCTGGCTCGGCGGCCGCGACGACCTCTGCGTGGTCGGCGACCCCAACCAGACGATCTACTCCTTCACCGGCGCCAGCCCGCGCTACCTGACCGGGTTCGCGGTGGAGCACCCCGACGCGGCCGTCATCAAGCTCGTACGCGACTACCGCTCCACCCCCCAGGTCGTCGATCTGGCCAACCTCGTCATCGCCAAGGGCAAGTCCCCGCACCGCCTGGAGCTGGTGGCCCAGCGCCCCGACGGCCCCCGGCCGGTGTTCAACGACTACGACGACGAGCCCGCGGAGGCCGCCGGCGTGGCCCGCGCCATCAGGAAGCTCCTCGACAAGGGCGTGCCGTCGCGCGAGATAGCCGTGCTGTTCCGCGTCAACTCACAGTCGGAGTCGTATGAGGAGGCTCTGGCCAAGGCCGAGATCCCCTACGTGCTGCGCGGCGCCGAGCGCTTCTTCGAACGCCCGGAAGTGCGCCAGGCGGTCGTCCTGCTGCGCGGCGCGGCCCGCTCCGCGGCCGGTGAGCCGCTGGCCGGCGAGGTGCACCACATCCTGGCCGGCATCGGCCTGACCCCGTCCCCGCCCGGCGGGGGCAAGGCCAGGGAGAAGTGGGAGTCGCTCAAGGCCCTGGCCGACCTGGCCGAGGACATGGCGGCGGACGGGGCCGACCTGCCCGCGTTCGTGGCCGAGCTCGAACGCCGCGCCTCCGAGCAGCACGCGCCCCCCGTGGAGGGCGTCACCCTGGCCTCGCTGCACGCCGCCAAGGGCCTGGAGTGGGACGCGGTGTTCCTCGTCGGCGTCACCGACGGCATGCTGCCGATCATCTACGCGGAGACCCCCGAGCAGATCGAGGAGGAGCGGCGCCTCCTCTACGTCGGCGTCACGCGCGCCCGGGAGCACCTCTCGCTCTCCTGGGCCCTGGCCCGCGCGCCCGGGGGCCGCAAGAGCCGCCGCCCGTCCCGCTTCCTCGACGGCCTCACCGGCCGCGCCTCGTCGCCGCCGCGCGTGGCCCCGTCCACCCGCGAACGCCGCCAGGTGGCCGCGCCGGTGAGCTGCCGCGTGTGCGCCAAGACGCTGGTGGTCGCGGCCGAGCAGAAGCTGGGCCGCTGCTCGACCTGCCCGGCCGACTACGACGAGGCCCTGCTCGAACGCCTGAAGTCGTGGCGCACCGCCACGGCCAAGGAGAGCAAGGTGCCCCCCTACGTCATCTTCACGGACGTGACGCTGCAGGCGATCGCCGAGCGGGCCCCGGCCACGGAGCAGGAGCTGCTGTCGATCGCGGGGGTCGGCAAGGTCAAGATCGACCGGTACGGTGAGGCCGTCCTCGCCCTGTGCCGCGCTTCGTAGCCGGGTGCCGTAACAACGGCGAAACTGCGACAGGGAATCATCAGACAAGCCAGGCCCACGTTTGGGCGTGAATGGGCGACACGTCAGACTTGTCCCAGAATCGGAAAACACAAGGGGGACGGACGCGTGAACGAGGCGCTGAAGGAGCTGCTGGACCTGCTCGACCTGGAGCAGATCGAGCTCGACATCTTCCGGGGCAGGAGCCCGGAGGAGCGCATCCAGCGTGTCTTCGGCGGCCAGGTGGCGGCGCAGGCCCTGGTGGCGGCGGGCCGTACGGTGCCCAAGGACCGTAACGTGCACTCCCTGCACGCCTACTTCATCCGGCCGGGCGACCCGTCCATCCCGATCGTCTACAACGTCGAACGCCTCCGCGACGGCCGCTCGTTCACCACGCGCCGCATCGTGGCCGTCCAGCACGGCAAGGCGATCTTCACGATGTCCGCGTCGTTCCACGTCTTCGAGGAGGGCGTGGAGCACCAGGCCCTGACGATGCCGGCGGTGCCCGACCCGGAGACGCTGCCGACGTTCCAGGACAGGATGTACGAGCTGGTCGGCGACAACCCGGACCTGCGCGACTGGCTCTCGCGCCCCCGCCCGGTGGACGCCAGGTACGCCTCGCCGCTCACCTGGGAGGCGTACGCGAACCCGGAGCTGCGCAGCGCCCAGACCAACGTGTGGTTCCGCTATCACGCCGACCTGCCCGACGACCCGCTCCTGCACGTGGTGCTGGCCGCGTACGCCTCCGACTTCACGCTGGTCGACACGATACTGCTGGCACACGGCATGGCCTGGGGCGCCTCGAACGTCATGGGCGCCTCGCTGGACCACGCGATGTGGTTCCACCGCCCCTTCCGGGCCGACGACTGGCTCCTCTACGCTCAGGAGTCCCCGTGGTCGGCGGGGGCCCGGGGGCTCGCCCGCGGGGAGATGTACACGGCGTCAGGTGAACTCGTGGTCTCGGTCGTCCAGGAAGCCATGATTCGCGTGATGAAGTAGACACGAAATCGCAGGTAGAAAATATGTTGCCCCTTCCCGGGTTCCCGGTTTAGGGTCATGGTCAAGCGAGTCGGACACTCCTGTTCCGACGATCCCAAGAGTGGAGGTGAGCCCCGGTGATCAGCATCAAGATGTCGGCCACGCAGTGGCGCGCCTCCGCATGCCGTGACCTGGTGAGACTCGTCGATGGTCCCGCCAAGCCGCGGCAGGAGAAGTCTGCCCGTAGCCAGGCCGCCGCCTTCTATGCGCACGCCCACTTCGGTGCCGCTGTCGTGAAGCAAGGCGCTCCTGTCTACAACGCACGTATCGAACTGCCGACCAGCCAGCTCACCAAGGGTGGACTGTGCGGTCCGCAACCCTGGAGGGATGCTCCGGTCATAACCTGACCGGCAAGCAACCGCCTCCAGGCCGCGGATCCGCACACAGGATCCGCGGCCTTCTTGTTTGTCCGTGATCCCCGACCACCTACGAGGTGCCCGACCAAGATCAAAAAGATCGATCAAAAGGAGAAGCAGATGGGGGCGAAGACGATCATGGACCTGATCGACGAAGCCAAGATCCCCTGTCGTACCGACCCTGACCTGTGGTTCGCCGAGTCGCCGGAGGACGTCGAGTTCGCCAAGGCTCTCTGCGGCGGCTGCCCGATCCAGAAGGCCTGCCTGGCCCGCGCGCTCGAGCGCGAGGAGCCGTGGGGCGTCTGGGGTGGCGAGCTGATCCTCAGGGGAACGATCGTTCCCCGTAAGCGTCCGCGCGGGCGTCCCCGCAAGCACCCGGTCGCTGCCTGAACACCGGACCTACCACCAGAAAGTGAACAAACCGATGAGCGTTCATTCGACGAGGAGCCTTGCCGTGCCGGATCTGATTCATGACTTGGTAAATGACCGAATACAAACCCTCCACCGCGAGGCGGCCGAACAGCGCCTCATCCTGCGCGTCAGTCGCGTGCAGCGGGCGCGGCGCGAGGTCAAGCGGGCGAACGACCGCCTTCGCAGGGCCTTGAGCCGCCAGATCTGACCCCGGAGATCCTGCCGCCGGCGCAGGATCTCCGGTTCGGATCCCTCCTGAGAGCCGGGCGCCGGCCGGCGCCCGGCTCTTCTCTTTCCCGGCCGTGCCTTCCCACGGACGGACCACCCGCCCCGCCGCACCGATCGCTCGCCACCGCGCTGCGGCATCGGACGCCGTGGCTGCTGCGGACGATCAGGACGCCGAAGGCATCGCGGACCTTCCAGACCTCTTGGACGCCTGAGATTCCGCAAGCTCCGTGGCCGACCAGAGCCGCGCCGCCATCCAGGCGACCCCGACCCCCGCCATCACCAGCCCGGCCAGATAGACCGGCAACGGCACCACGTTCCGCAACGACCCGGGCACCATGCCCACGGCGTAGAGCAGCACGCCCACCACGGGCATGGCCCCACTCCTGATCGCGGCGGCACTGAACGTCACCACCCCCACCAGCAGGACGACCGACGTGACCAGGAACGCCCGCCCGGTGCCCCCGGTCAGCAGCCCGCTCACGACGCCGCCGCCGAGGTAGGGGAAGACGAAGTGCAGCGTGTACTCGATCGCGAACGCCCCGGCCAGCCCGGCCGAGTTGAGCACGTATCCGACAAGCCCGAGCGTGCCGGAAGTGCGGCGAATGAGCAGGTAGATGCCGGTGATCGCGAGTAATCCCGTCAGGGCCCCGAACGGTGCGATGGCATGGGTGAGCGCCGTCTCCGGCAGGTATCCAGCGCGACGGGCGGAGTTGACGAACAGCAACACGGCGCAGGCGAACCCCGCCACCGCGGCAACCCGATGAACACTCATGTAGGGCGTCCTCCCTCTTGTTCTTCTCGGTGATAACACTCGTTATGATGCTCGTTATCGCCAGATATGGTGAGAGGGTGCCGAGAGCCGTAAGCACCTCGAAAGAACTCGGCGCGCTGCGCCAGGACCTGCTCGACGCGGCCCTGCGCGTGTTACGCGAGAAGGGCGCGCTCCACCTGACCCTCCGCCGCGTGGCCGACGCCGCCGCCACCTCCACGATGGGCATCTACACCTGCTTCGGCGGCCGTGCCGGCCTGCTGGAAGCGAT
Organism: Nonomuraea sp. KM90; assembly: GCF_052246675.1. Classification (NCBI taxonomy): domain Bacteria; kingdom Bacillati; phylum Actinomycetota; class Actinomycetes; order Streptosporangiales; family Streptosporangiaceae; genus Nonomuraea; species Nonomuraea sp. KM90. Next base: position 175,404 of record NZ_JBQQCB010000011.1, read on the forward strand.
CTACGAGCACGGCTTCCACCTCCTTCACGAGGCGATGACCCGATCCCTGGACGGTCGCACGGATCCGCTGGCCCGGATCATGGGGGTCGCGTACGGCTACAGGCAGTTCGCCCTGGCCGACCCTGCCCTGTTCGCGCTCATGTTCGAGCGCCCGGTCCCGGATTTCGACCCCTCGCCCGAGCAGCGCAACGACGCCCTGCGCCTGTGCTTCGACCCGCTCGCCGCCGCCACCTCGGCAGCGGCCGAGGCCGGCCTCATCCGGGCGACGGACCCGGAGCGCTCGGCGTACCTGGTGTGGACCACGATCCACGGCCTCGTCGGCATCGAGCTGACCTGCTCGCTTCGCAGCCCGCTCCCCGGCTGGTTCCTGAACTCCGGCGAGGAGGGCGAGCGCATTCTCAAAGACGGCGTCCAAGCCCTCCTGTCCGGCCTCACCTGAACGCCCCACCCCGAACAGGCACGACTCGCACCCTGAACGGCAAGCCGCGGGGATGGTACCGGCCGGCAGGGCATGTGCGAGCGAGTGCCCGGCCGGCCGGCGAGCTGCCCGCCGCCGCCACCCATGAGGTCCGTGCGGAAGATCGAAAACCTGACGGGAACGGTGGTGGCGGACAGCCCGGTCAAATCACCAGACTCACGCGCGCCCTGCCCGCGGCCACCACGACGGTGCCGCGACCGCTCGGCGCGCTGCACGACGCTGTCGTGCGATCAAGGAGTGGTGATGCAGTGCATGGCGGGAACCTCGGCAGGCGTGCCCGCCGCGGTCGGATCCACCATGGTCGTCAGTTCACCGGCGCTCGCAGCCAGGCACTCGCCGGCACGAGCAGGATCGAGGACGGCGTTCGCGGCGGGTGCGGCGGCGAGCAGGCCCAGGGTCGCCAGGGCGGTGGCGGCCAACAGCCGCACGGGTCGGTGCATTGGTGTTCTCCCAAGAGAGAGTAACGGTTTGCACTCGTATACTTACACAGAGTAGTCACTGCTTGACAGTGGAATCCCGGAACTCCCGCCATCTCCCCAAGCCGCCTTCCCCTGAAACGGGTGAGGCCAGCCCGATGGCACAGGCATCCTCACGGACGCGGCCGGTGCCCATGACGGGAAACGTGCCCGTGATCCGGGCGTGCCCAGGACACGGGCGTGTCGCCCGACGGCGCCGGGTGCGACATACCAGCGATATACCGGAACGTCGTACGGTGGCGTACCGCGCAACCCTGGCTGCGGGCGCGGGCATCACGGCGGGGGCCCCGGCGTGCCAGCTCTTATGAGCCGTTCCAGTCGAGCGGCCCGTAGAGGGCCGCGGGGGCACCCGTCGTGAGCGCCCAGTACCTGTCGCCGTAAGACCAGTGCCACCACTCTGTCGGGTAGTTGATGAAGCCTGCCGCGCTCATGGCCTGAGCGAGCAGACGCCTGTTGGCTCGCGTCTGGGAGGAGATCGCCGGATGGTGCGTGTAGCAGGCGCCGCCGCTCTCCTCCGGTCCGGCGTTCACGGGGGTGCCCATGTCGAGCTCGGCACCGTCGGCGTCGATCAGCGTGAGGTCGACGGCGGCCCCGCACACGTGCGGCGCCACCTCCGGCGGCGCGAGCGAGCGGCTGGCCTGGGTGTGGACCTGCTCCTCGCTCCACGAAGGGTTGGCGTCGCGGAGCTCGGCGGCGTACCGGGTGAAGTAGTGCCGCTGCAGCGCCAGGGGCCGGTAGCCCTCGACGACCAGCAGCCGGTGTTTCGCGGGCAGGAGCTCGTTCACCGACAGCAGCCGATCGACGAGGCCGATGCGTAGCCGGGCGTACGCGCCGGCGCCGTCGGCCTGGCGGTCGTCGAGCGCCAGTTCCGGCACCTTGCGCAGGTCGAACAGCGGCTCACCGCACTCGATCACCGGGATGGCCAGGAGCCGGCGGTCCGACATCAGCACGATCGATTCATCTGTCATGTCTTACGGTCCTTCACTCGTGTTTCGATCGAGCATGAGGGGCCCCGCTGTAAGTTCGCTGCAATTCCACGGATGCGAGGTATCGATGGAATTTCGCCTGCTGGGGCCCGTCGAGGTGTGGGACGGAGCGCAACGGGTGGCGCTGGGCGGGCCCAAGCCGCGGGCACTCCTCGCGTCGCTGCTCCTCAGCCCCGGGCGGGTGGTGTCGGTCGATCGGCTGGTGGACCTGATCTGGAGCGATCGTGTTCCCGGCACCGCCAGAGAGCTGGTCCAGACGTACGTCTCCTCCTTGCGGCGCAGGCTGCGGCCGGAGGCGATCGTGACCCGCCCTCCGGGCTATCTGCTGCTCCTGGACGGCGAGCGGTTCGACCTCCAGTTGTTCGAGCGATTCGTCGCGGACGGACGGCTGGCCGCGGAGGAGGGCAGGCACGAGGACGCCGAGCAGGCGCTGCGCGCCGCCGAGGCGCTGTGGCGCGGTCCCGCGCTGGGCGGGATCGGCGAGGCCCTTCAGGCGGAGGCGGCTCGCTTGGAGGAGCTCCGCCTGACCGTCATCGAGGAACGCATCGCCGCCGAACTGCTCCTGGACCGCCACGGCGACCTGGTGGCGGAGCTCACCGCGCTGGTCGCCGCCCATCCGACACGGGAGCGAATCCGCGGCCAGCTGATGACGACGCTGTACCGGCTGGGCCGCTCGGCCGAGGCCCTGTCGGTCTTCGACGACGGGCGGACGACGCTGGCCGAGGAGCTGGGCCTCGATCCCGGCCCGGAGTTACGCGCGTTGCAGGAGGCCGTCCTGCGGGGTGATCCGGCCCTGTCCGGCGCGGCGCCCCCGTATCTCAGGCGGCACTTCGTGCCCAAGCAGCTGCCACCGGACGTGCCGGACTTCACGGGCCGGGCCGACGTCGTGGGAGAGCTGACGCCGATGCTGGCCGCGAGCCGTACGGCACCGCCCGTGGTGATCATCTCGGGGAAGGGCGGCGTGGGGAAGAGCGCCGTGGCGGTCCACCTGGCGCACCGGGTCGCCGATCGTTATCCGGACGGCCAGCTCTTCGCCGATCTCCGCGGCACGAGCGACACCCCGGCCACCGAGCAGGAGGTGCTCGGCCGTTTCCTGCGCGCGCTCGGCGTCGAGCACGAGGCCCAGCCCGAGTCGCCGGCGGAGCGGGCAGCCCTCTACCGCAGCCTGCTGGCGCAGCGACAGGTGCTGGTGGTGCTGGACGACGCCCGGAACGAGCAGCAGATCCGGCCGCTGCTGCCCGGCGAGGCCGGTTGCGCGGTGTTGGTCACCTCGCGGGGACGGCTCGCCGGCCTGGCCGGCGCGCATCTGACCGACCTCGACATGCTCGACGGTGAGGCCGCGCTCGCCCTCCTCGGCGCCGTCGCCGGGGCCGACCGCGTCGCCGCCGAGCCGGGAGCCGCCCGTGAGATCGTCCGGTTGTGCGGCCTGCTGCCCCTCGCGGTGCGGACCGTGGGCGCGCGCCTGGCCACGCGGCGGCATTGGCCTCTGGCCACCATGGCCGCCCGGCTCACCGACGAGCGCCGCAGGCTGGACGAGCTCACCGCCGGGGACGTGGAGGTCCGGGCCAGCGTCAGCCTGAGCTACCGGGCTCTGGACGAGCAGGGCAGGGCGGCGTTTCGCCGGCTTGGTCTGCTGGGGGTGCCCGACTTCGCGCCGTGGCTCATCGCTCCGCTTCTCGACGTGCCGGCGGCGGACGCTGAAGAGATCGCCGAGCGCCTGGTGGACGCCCAGCTCGTCGACTTCGCCGCGATCGACGCCACCGGGCAGCCCCGCTACCGGCTGCACGATCTCCTGCGGGTCTTCGCGGCGGAATGCGCCGAGGCGTACGACACCGCGGACGAGCGGTCGGCGGCCGTGACGCGCACCCTCGGCAGCTGGCTCTGGCTCATCGACAGGATCGACTCCCGCGTGCCCTCCGGAGAGGTCATCCTGCGCGGCGACTACGCGTCCGCCCGCCCGGTCGACGACCTCGTCGCCGCCCGGGCGGCTGCGGATCCGGCCGCCTGGCTGGACGCCGAGGCGCCCTGTCTCATCGTGGCCGTGTCCCGCGCCGCGTCGCTGGACCTGGACGTCGCCGCCTGCGACCTGGCCGCGGCGCTGTCCTTCTCGCACGTATTCAACGCCAACCGGCTGAGCGAATGGCGCACCAGCCATGAGGCCGCGCTGGCAGCCGCCCGGCGCGCCGGGAACCGGGCCGGCGAGGCGGTCCTGCTCGCCGGTCTGGGCCACATCCACTACAAGCTGGACCGCTTCGACCAGGTGCACGAGTACCTGTCCGCGGCCCTGCCGCTGTTCGCCGAAACCGGAGACGTCAGGGGCGAGGCCGTCGCCCTCGCGGGCATGGGCACCGCCTGCCGCGAACAGTGCCGGCTGCGTGAGGGACTCGGGTACCTGACCAGATCCGCGGCGATCTTCCGGCGGCTGGGCGACCACTCCGCGATCGGCGCGACCTCGCGGATGGCCGCCGCCATCCATCTCGAACTCGGCGAGTACGAGGCCACGTGGCCGCTGCTCGACCAGGCGCTGGACGCCTACCGCCGGGCGGGCAGCCGGCGCGGCGAGGCGCTCACGCTGCGCACCACGAGCCTCGTCCATCGCGCCCTGGGCCACTACGCCGAGGCAGTCGAGCTGAGCGCCCGGGCCCTGGACATGTTCCGCGCCGGCGACCCGCTCATGGCCGCCTTCGCGGTGCAGTCTCTCGTCAAGGTGCGGATCCGGCAGGGTGACGGAGCCGCCGCCCTGTCGCAGCTCCTCGACGCCCTGGAGGTGTGCAGAAGCCACTTCGACCGGTACGGCGAGGCTCTCATGCAGCGCACCATCGGCGAGCTCCATCTGGCGAACGGCCAGCTGGATCTCGCCGAGGCCCACCTCATGCAGTCGATCGCCATCTCGGAGGAGCTCCGGACGCCGCTTCCCGTGGCGCGCGCCAAGCGTGATCTGGCGGCCGTGCTGGCCGCGCGCGGCGACACCACGGCGGCGGAGCTCGTGATCGCCGAGGCGACGGCCGTCTTCGCCGGCCACGACGCGCGTGAGGGAGACGAACTCGGGGTCACCTCGTCCGGGCAGACCGAAGGGCCGGATCCCGAGGATCCGGCCCTTCGATCGCCGGGTTAGAAGTAGGGGGTCCAGCCGGGGCCGATGGGAGTGGCGGGGCCGAAGTTGTTGTCGCCTTCGCCGTTCCAGATGTGCAGGGTGCCGTCGGTCATGGCGGCGATGTCGTCGTGGCCGTCGCGGTTGACGTCGCCGAGGGAGGTCAGGGTGCCGTCGTAGGGGCCCCAGCCGGCGCCGATCTCGTGGGCGGTGCTGAAGGTGTTGTTGCCTTGGCCGTTCCAGATGTGCAGGGTGCTGCCGTTCTTGATGGCGGCCAGGTCGCCGATGCCGTCGTTGTTGAAGTCGCCGCCGATGGGCTTGCTGAAGGCTGCCCAGCCGGGGCCGATGGGGGTGGCGGGGCCGAACTTGTTGTTGCCTTGGCCGTTCCAGACGTGGAGGGTGCTGCCGTCCTTGATGGCGGCGATGTCGTCGTGGCCGTCGCGGTTGACGTCGCCGATCGAGGTCAGGGTGCCGTCGTAGGGGCCCCAGCCGGCGCCGACTTCGTGGGCGGTGCTGAAGGTGTTGTTGCCTTGGCCGTTCCAGATGTGCAGGGTGCTGCCGTTCTTGATGGCGGCCAGGTCGCCGATGCCGTCGTTGTTGAAGTCGCCGGCGGCGGGTTTGCTGAAGGCCGCCCAGCCGCCGCCGACTTCCTGGTGGGTGGTGAAGTTGTTGCTGCCCTTGCCGTTCCAGATGGTCAGCGTGCCGGTCGTCTCGGAGAAGATGTCGCCGATACCGTCACCGTTGAAGTCCGCGCCGCGTACGGGTACGTGGTCGTCGACGATGTTCCGGTACCGGATGGGCGTGTAGGTCTGCATGCTCGCCCACGACTCGTCCCCGCGCTTGCCGTGGGAGTTGACGGCCGGGCCCTTGGCCCAGTCGTCCTCCCATCCGTCGCCGTCGGAGTCGTTGCCGCCGTTGAGGGAGTAGGTCCACGCTCCCTGGGAGTGGTCCTGCTCGTTCTTCCATCGGGCGAAGAGCTCCATGTGCCCGTCGCGGAGGATCGCGTCCCCGGGCTTGAGGTCGTGGAGACTCCCCAGGGTGATCTTTCCGGAATAGCCTTCGAAATCGACCGTGCTGTTGCCGCCCTTGCCGGAGTTCGCGGTGATGTGCCAGGCCATGGAGACCAGGCCGGAGCAGTCCGGCCCGTACTTGTTGTCCCCCTCCGCGTCCGTGACCAGGGTGTTGGGCCAGCGCGTCAGGTTGTAGCGGACGTTGCGGTCGACCCAGTTCTGGGCGCGTGCCAGCACCTCGGACCGGGTGATCTTCCCGTCCGGGAAGCTGGCGGCGTACGCGGCCTGGGGCGTGGCCGCGACGTCCAGGGCGGTGAAGGAGAACGTCGCGGCGATGAACGCGAGACCGGCCAGCAGGCGGACGGGGGTTGACGAGCTCGACATGGGGGTTTCCTCCGGGTGATGGGGCCGGTTGTTCGGCCCCGAGCAACGCCAGAGTGTCGAGCGGTGCTGGAAATCCCCTGCAACGCCCTTTCAGCGCCTTTCATCCGGCACAGGGGCGCCCCGTCCTCGCAGGTCGGCGACCCTCAGCCCCTGCGGAAGGCGTCGGCGTGGGAGTGCGTCCTTTGCCCGGCGGTGCGGGTCTCGGCGTGGGAGTGCGTCCCTTGCCCGACGGTGCGGGTCTCGGCGTTCGTCAGGCCATGGGGGCGCGGATCCCGGCCGAGCACGGTGGCAAGGATGATCAGAAGCGCCGCACAGGCTCGGAGACCGCTACGGGGACCGGCCCAGGGATGGCTGTCGGCCCCACGAGGCTGTGATCGTGGCCAGGCTGCCTGGGCACCCCTCACTCCCAGACCCAGTACCCCCGGAACCGTCGGCAATCCCGGGACCGGCGGCAACTCCGGACTGGCGGAACCGCCGGAGGCGTTCTCGACCCGTGGACTGCCTGCACGTCGTGAGGACGGAAACGACCGGGGCGGGGCTGACGTAAGTGTGCTTAGCCGATGGCCAGGGGTTCGTCGTTGGGGTCGGGGTCGTGGTCGGGGTCGTCGGCGAAGCCGGGCACCCAGCGGATCACCTCGTCCCGGAACCGGGCCGTGGTGCCGAGCTGGCACAGCACGCCGATGCCCGCCGCATGGACCCGGTGGATGAGGACGTACGACGTCGGCAGGTTGAGCTGGCGGATCACGTTGGTCGGCCGGAGGTCCGTGACGCTGGCCGCCTGCGCCTGCAGCCACTCCCGGCTGAACGTGAACTCCTCCACCGCCGTCGGCTCCACGTACGGCGCGAGGAAGGCACGCAGGGCGTCAGGATCGATCTCGATGCCCTCGCGGATGAAGCCCTCCTGCCGCAGGCCGGCCGTGACGGTTTCCATGTCGCCCTGGTTGAAGATGCGCGTCAGCTGGCCGAACGCCTTGGGGTAGCCGTCCGGCAGCCGGTTGACGGCGCCGAAGTCGAGGACGCCGAGCTTGCCGTTGGCCAGCATGCGGAAGTTGCCCGGATGGGGGTCGGCGTGCAGCATCCCGACGCGGGCGGGGGAGCAGAACAGGAAGCGGACGAAAAGCAGGCCGGCCCGGTCACGTTGCTCCTGGGTGCCCTCAGTGATGATGCGCGACAGCGGTGTGCCGTCCATCCACTCGCTGACCAGCACCATCTCGTTCGCCGCCACCACGTCCGGCACGTGGAAGTCGGGGTCGTTGTGGAACTCCAGGGCGAAGGCGTGCTGAGCCTCTGCCTCCCGCAGGTAGTCGAGCTCCTCGGCGACCCGCTCGCGCAGCTCGCTCAGCACGGCCTTCATGTCGAGACCGGGCAGCAGCACGCCGAACAGCTTGCCCAGGCGCGCGAGCTGCGCGAAGTCGCCGAGCAGGGCCTTGCCCGCCCCCGGGTACTGGATCTTGACGGCCACCTCCCTGCCGTCATGCCACACGGCCCGGTGCACCTGGCCGATCGAGGCGGCCGCCGTCGGCTGGTCGTCGAACGACAGGAAGTGCTCCCGCCAGTCGTCACCCAGCTGCTCCGTCAGCACCTTGTGGACCGTGGACACGGGAAGCGGCGGCGCCGCGTCCTGCAGTTTGGTCAGCGTGGCGCGATAGGGCCCGACGATCTCCTGTGGCAGCGCCGCCTCGAAGATCGACAGCGCCTGGCCCAGCTTCATCGCGCCGCCCTTGAGTTCCCCGAGCACTTTGAAGATCTGTTCGGCGGTGCGCTGCTGCACTTCCTGGGCCACGATTTCCGCCGGCTTGCCGCCGATACGTTTGCCCAACCCGAGGGCGGCGCGGCCCGCGAAGCCGAGTGGAAGGGCTGCCAGCTTGGCCGAACGCGTGACAGCACGGCGCGGAAGATCGCTCACACTGATGCGCGGAACCTCGGCGAGATACCGCTTCCCCCCTTCGTGGTCGTCCTCTGAGCACGTCAGTCGCGGTTGGGTGCCATGACCATTCTTAGCGAATATGGATTGTTTCGCATACAACGACATTGCGGGTGGGCCCTCCACGACCGCCTTTTCCAGCGCCAATCAGGGGTTACGTCGATTGTGCCGTTGGTCACAGCGGACTCCCTGCCGTCGAGATGAGCAAGCGCATGGCCGACCGCCCCGGCCGCGACGGCGGTCGCGAGCGCCACGTCACACGCGATCTCGCCGGGCGGGTAGCCGCCCAACCGGGCGGTGACGATCGGCCAGTCGGGGTCCCGGTCGCGCCGCGTCAGGTCGAGACAGTGCAGGCACGCCGTGGTCCCGGGCAGGACCAGCGGGCCGACCGTCCCATGGCCCTCGAAGGCGGACACCAGGAGGTGGGGGATGCGCAAGGAGTTGAGGTCGTTGATCAGCACCCCGTCGAGAGGGGTGACCGGTGCCAGGATGACGAGGTCGGGGCGGTCGGACCTGTCCGCGAGGTACGGCCCACCGGCCAGCGCGTTCACCGTGGGTCGGAACGATTCGCAGGACCTCCCGGATTCCCCGGTGTCGTCGCTCGCCCGCTCGGTGGGATGCACCGCGGGCCCCACGGCTTGGGTCGGTGAGCCGGCTGCCTTCCGGGAGTCACGCCCCTTCACCGGTTCCCGTGGCCTCCTCGAACCGTGGTCGTCGTAGGCACCGCGCTTCCCCGTGGCGCCGGCTGCGGATCCGGCGACCCCTCCAGCCCTGCCGGCGGCGGGGGCTGCCTGGCCGGGTGGGGTGGTGACACCGGTACGGCGGCCTGGTCCGGTGGCTCCACGGGTCGGGTCTGGTGCGGTGGGTTCGGCGGGGGCGGTGTCGAGCTCGTCGGGTTCGGCGGATGCCGGGCCGCCCGAGGTGAGTCTCCTGACGACCGCGACCGCCGCCGCCTCACGGGGCATGCCGACCTCCGCCCACGTGAGGCCCCCGGGCGTGATGTCCGCCGGACGGGTCTTGCCCGGATCGATCACCCGGATGTTGCCCACCCCGGCGGCCGCGAGCAGGGCGACGACCTGCGCGCCGACCCGGCCGGCCCCGTAGACGCGCACCCGCGACGCCCGGCGGCGCTCGAACAGGGCGATCATGCCGTCCGGCGCGGTGGAGCCGAGGTCGAGGGCGTCGAGCTCTGGCTTGAGGCGGTCCCTCTCCGCCAGCGGGAGGTCGCGGAGAGATCCGGGGCCGGCCGCGGCGTCGTGGAGGGCGCCCTGGGCGGTGAGCTGGTCGAGCAGGGATCGGGCACGGTCCTCGTCGAGGCCGGCGAGGGCCGCGTCGCGCAGGACGGACTCCAGGTCGCGGGTGCCGTCGAGGCCCTCGATCCACTGGAGGACGGGTTGGGTGAAGCCGCTCAGCATGACTGCTCGGAGGGGGTGCACGCCGTATTGCATGGCGTGCTCGTCGCGGACGATATGCCGGAGGGTGGGCTTCACACGTGGCCTCATGGCGGGAAAGGTTTCCACGCCTGAACAAGATCCCGAGAGGGTTCCGCTGCAGCTGTGGATAACTACGGGCGGGGCGGCTCAGCCTGTGGACGAGCGGGGGCTCAGTGGAGGCGGTCCAGCCGGCTCACAAAGGCGGTGGGGAAGGGTGCAGGAAGGTGGTCGCGGGCGATCGAACGTGCGGCGGGCGGGTTACGCTTCCCCGCATGAACGAGCTCTTGGTTGATCGCAAAGACGACGGAGTCGTACTCATCACCCTCAACCGCCCCGACATGCGCAACGCCATGACCGACACCATGACGGCCCAGTGGCGCGAAACCATGTCCGAGCTGGCCGCCGACCGCGAGGCCCGCTGTCTCGTCGTCACGGGTGCCGGGACGGCCTTCTCGTCCGGCGGTGACCTGTCGTGGATCGGGGAGCGGGGCGCCGAGACCGTGCCGCGGCTGCGTGACCGCATGCTGGCCTTCTACCGCACCTGGTTGATGATCGCAGAGCTCGAGATCCCCACGATCGCCGCCGTCAACGGCCCGGCCGTGGGGGCGGGTCTGTGCGTGGCGCTGGCCTGCGACCTCGTGTACGCCGCCGACGACGCCAAGCTGCTGGCCCCGTTCACGTCGCTGGGGCTGCACCCGGGCATGGCGGCCACGTACCTGATCCCCAGGAGGGCCGGCGCGGGCGTGGCGCGGGAGATGTTGCTGACCGGTCGCAGCATGTCCGGGACGGAAGCGGTAGATAAAGGGCTAGTAAATCAATCTTTCCCGAAAAATGACCTAATGTCGGAAGTTCAGGGCATCGCGGCGAAGATCGCGCAGAACGCTCCGATTGCTACCAGGCTCACCAAAGTGGCCCTGAACCACGACCATCAGGACATGGAAGCCGCCCTGAGGTGGGAATCCTTGGCCCAGCCCGTGACCATGGCCTCCGCGGACATGATCGAGGGCCTGGCCGCCCATCGGGAAAGGCGCATGCCCAAATTCACCGGCTCTTAATCATCTGACCAGCAGAAACAACGTCCACCCTCTGTGGAATTTCGCCAGTCTCGGCTACCGTGCATATGTGCCCCCCGAGACAGTCGAGGTTCGTCGCAGTTCTCGTCGCCGGCGTACGGTCTCCGCCTACCGCGACGGCGACAAGACGATCGTGCTCCTGCCCGCCTGGCTGAGCGGCGAAGACGCGGATGAATGGGTGAGCCGGATGCTGGATCGGCTGGCCGCGAAGGAAAAACGGCGAAGGCCGACCGACGAGATTTTGCTGGAGCGGGCCAAGGAGCTGTCCGCGAAATACCTGGACGGCGAGCCCGACCCGGTGAGCGTGCGCTGGGTCGACAACCAGCAGCACCGCTGGGGCTCGTGCACCCCGGAGACCGGTACGATCCGGATCTCCACCAGGCTCAAGGGCCTGCCCGAGTGGGTCATCAACTATGTGATCATCCACGAGCTGGTGCACCTGCTGGTGCCCAGCCACGGGCCCAAGTTCTGGGCACTGGTAGAACAGTATCCCAAGGCGGAGCGGGCCCGCGGGTTCCTCGAGGGGTTCTCCGCCGCGGCCCACACGGCACCGGAGGAGTGTTGACCCGCATCGTCGCGGTCCTGGTGAGACAGCACATGGCGCAGGCAGCGCCACCGGGCGTCGATCCCAGGGAGTTCCTGGAGGCGGTGGCGGAGGACACCTACGAGATGGTCGCGGGCCTCGAGCTCGTCACCCCGGTGCTGATCACCAGCGTCCCCGGCCTGGACGACATCGTCTGGCCCGGCACCGAAGTGATCACCATCCCTGACGGCGAGCCGCTGAAGCTCACGCTCGGACGCCTCCAGGCCGACCAGGCCGCCGTGATCAACGCCGACGCCCCCGACCTGCCGCCTCTGCTGGTCGGCAAGCTGTTCAGGGAGCTGGGCCGGGCCGAGATCGCGATCTGCCCGGCGGAGAACGGCGGAGCCGTGGCCATGGCCTGCGCGCTGCCCCTGCCGGCCTGGGCGGAGCCCGATCTGGACGCGTACGACGTGGTCAAAGACCTGCGCGCCCAGGCCCCCGGCCCGCGCAAGGTCGCCACGACCCCGGGCTGGCACCGCCTGCGCACGCGCGAGGACGTCGAACGCCTGGACCCCGGCCTCGAAGGCTGGGAGAACACCAGGGCCCTGATCAGGGCACGGTGAGCTCGGCCAGCACGGCCCGGTGGTCGGTGCCCGGCACGTCGCGCACGCTGACCTCCCGCACCCCCACCCGCTGATCCACCAGCACGTGATCGATGGTGATGATCGGCGGCACCCGCTTGTTCGCCGGCCAGGTCGGGATCAGCCCGGCCCCCACCTGGTCGGCCGCGTCCTTGTAGCCCCGCGACAGCAGCCCGCGCATGGCGGCGTGGTCGAGCGAGGCGTTGAAGTCGCCCGCGATGATCCGCACCCGGTCGGCGGAGGCGGAGGGAAAGGCCGCCAGCGCCTGGTTCCACTCGCTGACCTGCGGGCCCAGCGGCGGGAACGGATGCGCGTCGATGAACTCGATCGGCCGGCCCCCGGGCAGCGAGATCAGCGCTGCGGGCATCTGGTGCCCGACCGGCGGCATCAGGTCCCACAACGCCTCGACCGGGTGTTTGGAGTAAATCCCGCTCCCGCCCGCGCTCCACTCGTCCTGGAGCACGCGATGCGGCATGAGCTCCTTGAGCCCGGCCGTGTCGAGGTCGGAGACCGCTCCGGGGGTCAGCTCCTGGGTGCTCAGCACGTCGGGGTCGAACTCGCGGACCAGCCGCATGATCGTCGCGATGTCGGCCCGGCCGAACAACATGTTGATCGTCATGACCTTGAGCGGCCTGCCGCCCGCGCTGTCCGCGGTGCCCAGCGCCCTGGGCAGCACGCTGAAGCCGAGCGCCGTCGTCGCGAGCAGCGCGACGGCGGTCGCGGCGCGCTTGCGGCCGACGGCGGCGATCAGGAGGGGGACCAGCGAGCCCGCCGCGGCGTAGGGGGTGGCGGTCATGAGCTGTGTGGGCAGCGAGCCCCGCTCCAGCCCGGCCACCCTGGCCACCGCCCAGGCCGCGAACGGGGTCACGGCCACCCAGGTCAACGCCGTTGCGGGGAACTTCCGGCGCTTGCGTACGGGTGTCACGATGGTGCCGCCGACCGCCGAAGTCTCCACACAAGCCCCCCAGTTGGAACGACCCAATGGACTCTAGCCAAGCACGCGTGCACCCGAGCTGAGCGCGGCCTGTCCACGTGCGGCCAACCGCCGCGTCGCCTCGTCGGACAGCTCCGGGATCTCGTCCACGGCGAACCAGCGCAGGTCGAGCGACTCGTCGCTCATCACGGCCTCGGCACCGGGAGGCGCCACCGCCGCGTATTCGACGTCGAGATGCCAGCTCTGCGGCGGATGGCACCACACGGCGTGCTTGTCGACCGCGAGCGGCCCGGGCAGCAGCTCAAGCCCGGAAATTCCCGACTCCTCCCACGCCTCTCGCAGGGCAGCCGCCGCGAGGGACGTGTCGGAAATTTCACAGTGACCGCCCATGGGCAGCCACATCTTGGCCTTCGGGTGCAGCGTGAGCAGCACCTTGGCGCCGTCGTGCGACAGCACCGCGGTCGTCGCCGTCAGGTGCCCGGGAACGCACTCGCGCAGCATCGCGTCGTCATGCGTCCTCAGGTGGTCGAGGAACTGCGTGCGCAGCGCCTCTTCCTCGGCGGTCGGCGCGGTCCACGAGGACAGCACCGCCACCGCGTCGGCGTGCAGGCTCAACTCTTGCCGCCCTCGCCGTCGTCATCACCCTCGTCGTTGGGCTTGGTGTCGAGCTGGGAGATGTCCCAGGCCGCCTCACCGCGTACGAACGCCTCGGGGTCGTCGAGATCGTCGGCCGTCGGCATGAGGTCGGGGTGGCCCCACAGCGCGTCGCGCCCCTCGAGGCCGCGCTCGCTCTCCAGCGCCCGCCACAGCGCCCCGGCCTCGCGCAGCCGCCTGGGCCGCAGCTCCAGCCCCACCAGCGTCCCGAACGTCAGCTCGGCCGGCCCGCCGGTCGCCCGCCGCCTGCGTACGGTCTCCGCCAGCGCCACGGCGGAGGGCAGCTTGCCCTCGGCGGCCTGGTCGACCACCGTCGCCACCCAGCCCTCGACCAGCGCGAGCATCGTCTCCAGCCGCGCCAGCGCGGCCTTCTGCCGCTCGGTCTCCTCGGGCTTGAGCAGGTTGCCCCCGCTCAGCGCCTCCTGGATGGCCTCGGGGTTGTTGATGTCGAGCCCGCGGATCTGCTCCTCGAGCGCCGAGGTGTCGACCGTGATGCCCTTGGCGTATTCCTCGACCGCCCCCAGCAGGTGCGAGCGCAGCCACGGAACGTGCTGGAACAGCCGGTGGTGCGCGCCCTCGCGCAGCGCCAGATAGAGCCTGATCTCGTCGGCCGGGATCTCCAGGCCCTCGCTGAAGGAGGAGATGCCGCCGGGCAGCAGCGCGGCCGTGTCGGACAGGGGCAGGCCGATGTCGGTGGTGCCGACCACCTCGCGGGCCAGCGAGCCGAGCGCCTGCCCGATCTGCTGGCCGACCATCATGCCGCCCATTTGCTTCAGCATGCCCATCAGCGGCCCGGCCATCTGCTGGGCCTCCGGGGGCAGCCCGGAGCCGCCGAGAGCGCCGCCCATGGTCTCGACCATGCGCTCGGCGATCGGCTCGCAGAGCTTGCGCCAGATCGGGATCGTGTTCTCGATCCACTCGGACCGGCTCCAGGCCTGCGGGTTCGACACGCCGCTGGGCAGCGTCGTCGCCTCGTTCAGCCACAGGTCGGCCAGGCTCAGCGCCTCGACGATCTGGCGGCGCTCGCCTTCCATGACACTCGGGTCGCCCTGGGCGACCACGGCGTGCCGGGCGATGTTCTTCGCCATGTCCCAGTTGACAGGGCCCGAACCCTGGGGCGCCGACAGCATGTCGGCGAACTGGCGCATCGCCTGAGCCATCTGCTCAGGGTTGCCGAACATGGCGAACGGGTTCTCGTTGGGGTCGTTTTCGCGACCTGGCAGGTCAGTCACCGCTCTACCTCGTGCAGGATGGAGGAGTCCACATCCGCCACGTTAGTCGTCCTACGGCGGATCAGTGCAAAGTGAGGACCTGGTGCCTACCTCGAAACGCCCGCGCCAACCCGTCGTCGCCGTAACGGGCGCGGCCTCCGGCCTAGGCCGCGAAGTGCTCGCAAGGCTCGTATCCTCCGCGGATTTCCGCAGAGTGGTGGCCATCGACGACGAGCGCGGCGACGTCCAGGAAGCCACGTGGAGGGTGATCGACGTACGAGATCCGCTCTTGGCGAACCGGATCTCCGACATAGATGTCCTGGTCCATCTGGCCGGTGACTACGCCGTCGACTCCGACCCCGGCGAGCGGCGGGCGTACAACCTGCGCGCCGCCCAGACGGTGCTGACGGCCAGCGCGGCCGCGCGCGTGCGCCGGGTGGTGCTGGTCACGAGCGCGATGGTCTACGGCGCCGCGCCCGACAACGAGGTGCCGCTGCCGGAGGACGCCCCCGTGGCGGCCGAGCCCGACACCGGCGTGGTGGGCGACTTCCTGGAGATCGAGTCCCTCGTACGCAGGTCGCTGCGCAGCCATCCGGGCCTGGAGGTGACCGTCCTGCGCCCGGCCGCGGTCGTCGGCCCCGGCGTCGACACCGTGATCACCCGCCACTTCGAGTCGCCCCGGCTCCTGACCGTCAAGGGCTGCAGCCCCCACTGGCAGTTCTGCCACATCGACGATCTGGTCTCGGCGCTCGAACTGGCCGCGCGGGGCGTGGTCACCGGCGTGGTGGCGGTCGGCTGCGACGGCTGGCTGGAGCAGGAGCAGGTCGAGGAGCTGTCCGGCATCCGCAGCCTCGAACTGCCGGCGGGGCTCACGTTCGGCACGGCCCAGCGCCTGCACCGCCTCGGCATCACCCCGGCCCCCGCGACCGATCTGCACTACGTCGTCTACCCGTGGGTGGTCGCCTGCGCGGCGCTGCGCGAGGCCGGCTGGAAGCCGTCGTGGACGAACGAGGCCGCAGTTCGAGCAACTCCTCGAACTGCGCGAGAAGAGGACGACCGTGGTCGGCCGGCGCCTGCCGGTCAAGGAGGCCACGCTCACCGCCGCCGGGGCCACCGTGGCCGTCATCGGCACCGCCGCGATCGTTCGCCAGGTGCGTAAGAAGCGCCGCTCGTAAAGGTTAGGCTTTTTCCGTGGACGTCATCCGCTTGCTCGGCATACGCGACACCCCGCTCTCCGTCGACGAGGTGCTGGCCGCCGTGGGAGACCACGCCGCCGGTGGCACCACGTTCTTCGTGGGCACCGTGCGGGAGCAGGATCACGGCAAGCCGGTGACCCGGCTCTCCTACTCGGCGCACCCGTCGGCCGAGGCCGAGCTGCGGCAGGTCGCGGAGAAGGTGGCGGCCGACTTCCCCGTGACGGCGCTGGCCGCCGTGCACCGCGTGGGCGATCTGGAGCTGGGCGACGCGGCCGTGATCGTGGCCGTCGCCGCGCCGCACAGGGGCGAGGCGTTCGAGGCCGCGCGCCGGCTGATCGACGATCTCAAGGCGCAGGTCCCCATCTGGAAACATCAGGTGTTCGCCGACGGCGAGACCGAGTGGGTCGGCGCCGGCGAATAGGCTCATCGACATGTCACGACGCGCCCTGACCCTGCTGCTCGCGGGATTCCTGGTCCTCGCGCTCGGGGTGACTGGCGCGTTCAGGCCGGTCCCGTACGTCGTGCTGAGCCCCGGCCCGACGGAGAACACCATCGGCGAGGTCGACAAGAAGCCCGTGATCTCGATCAAGGGCAGGCAGACCTACCCGACCACCGGCGCGCTGAGCCTGGTCACGGTGGCCTACCAGGGCGGGCCCGCCGCCAACATCGACCTGCTGACGGCCCTGCGCGGCTGGCTCGACCCCACCGTGGCCGTGGTCCCCCAGGAGACCATCTTCGCGCCCGACCGCACCCAGAAGGAGGTCGAGGAGGAGAACACGGTGGAGATGACCAGTTCCCAAGACTCGGCCACCGCCGCCGCGCTCACCGAGCTCAAGATCACCTTCCGCGCGTTCGTGCAGGTCGCCTCGACGGAGAAGGGCATGCCCGCCGACGGCAAGCTGCAGAAGGGCGACGAGATCAACTCGGTCGACGGCAAGGCGGCCAAAGACGTCACCGTCGTGGCCGACACGGTCAAGACGCACAAACCTGGCGAGAGCGTCGCCTTCAACGTCACGCGGGGCAAGGAGAAGGTCGACATCACCGTGCCGACCGTGGCCGGTCCCGAGGGGCAGACCCTGGTGGGCGTGAAGATGCAGACCGGCTACGAGTTCCCGTTCGACGTCGACATCAACGTGGGCGACGTCGGCGGGCCCAGCGCCGGGCTGATGTTCTCGCTCGGCATACTCGACAAGCTCACGCCCGGCGAGCTGACCGGTGGCAAGAAGATCGCCGGCACCGGCACCATCAACCCGGGCGGCGAGGTCGGCGCGATCGGCGGGATCGCGCAGAAGATGGTCGGCGCCAAGGATTCCGGCGCCACGATCTTCCTGACCCCCGCCGGAAACTGCGCCGAGGCCACCAAGGCCGTCCCTGACGGCCTGCGGCTGGTCAGGGCGGACACGCTGCACGACGCCGTGCAGGCGCTCGACGCGCTGCGCACGGGCAAGGGCAACGTGCCCGCATGCGAGGCCGGATGAAACTTCTGGCGATCGCCGTGCGTTAGTCGTAGGGCTGGCACCGCGGTGTAGGTTGCCAGACACGGACCGTTTCTTCATTACGACGAGGGGTTGGCCTTGAGCTTCCGGACCCCAGGAGCCGGCAGGGCAATGCGCTTGCCCCGCCGACCGCGACTGCTTCTGCCTGTGGCGATCGCCCTTGTGGCGATTGTTGCGCTGTTCTTCCTTTTTTCCGGTATTTACACCGACTATTTGTGGTTCGACTCGACCGGCTTCACCTCGGTCTTCAGCGGCGTGGTGCTGACCCAGATCGTGCTGTTCCTGGTCGGAGCGGTGCTGATGGTCGGCATCGCGGGCGGCAACATGCTGCTGGCCTTCCGGACCCGGCCGATGTTCGGGCCCGCGATGTTCGGCGGGGGCAGCGGCGCCGACCGCTACCGCATGGCGCTCGATCCCCACCGAAAGCTGATCTTCATCGTCGGCATGGGATTGCTCGCCCTCTTCTCCGGCTCCTCGTTCTCGGGGCAGTGGAAGACGTGGCTGCAGTTCATCAACGGCGCGTCGTTCGGCAAGCAGGACCAGTTGTTCGGGATGGACATCTCGTTCTTCATGTTCGACTACCCGTTCATCCGGATGGTGCTGAACTTCCTGTTCACCGCCGTGATCATCTCGATCGTGCTGGCGGCGATCACGCACTATCTCTACGGCGGGTTCCGCCTGCAGTCGCCCGGCGTGCACGCCTCCAGGGCGGCCCGGATCCACCTGTCGGCGCTGCTGGGCATCTTCGTGCTGCTCAAGGCCGTCGCCTACTGGATCGACCGCTTCGGGCTGGTCTTCTCCGACCGGGGCTTCGTCCACGGCGCCTCCTATACCGACGTCAACGCCGTGCTGCCGGCCAAGACCATCCTCGCGATCATCGCGCTGATCTGCGCCGCGCTCTTCTTCGCGGGCGTGGTGCGCCCCGGCGGCATGCTGCCCGGGGTCTCCTTCGGCCTCCTCGTGCTCTCGGCCATCCTGATCGGCGGCGTCTACCCGGCGCTGGTCGAGCAGTTCCAGGTCAAGCCCAACCAGCAGGGCAAGGAGGCCGCCTACATCCAGCGCAACATCGCGGCCACGCGGGAGGCGTACAACGTCGACAAGACCGAGGTCGAGACCTACAACGCGCAGGCCGACCCGACCAAGGTCCAGGCCAACGGCGACACCTCGGTCTCCGGCGTACGCCTGCTCGACCCGGCCCTGGTGTCCTCGACGTACGAGCAGACGCAGCGCATCAGGGGCTTCTACAGCTTCGCCGACTCGCTCGACGTCGACCGCTATCCCGACAGCACCGGCAAGCTGATCGACCACGTCGTCGGCGTCCGCGAGCTGACCAGCCCGCCCGAGGGCCAGAACAACTGGATCAACCGGGCCCTGGTCTACACCCACGGCTACGGCTTCGTCGCCGCGCCCGGCAACCAGGTCGACTCCAGCGGCCTGCCCGCCTACGACGCCAAGGACATGCCGGTCATCGGCCCGCTGGTGAACAGCACCAAGCTCAAGGAGTCGCGCGTCTACTACGGCGAGGACCCGGCCTCCGCCGAATACGTCATCGCGGGCGGCAACCCGAACACCCCGCAGGAGCTCGACTACCCGGAGACGGGCGGCACGGGCCAGAAGAACACGACCTACACCGGCCAGGGCGGCGTGCCCGTCGGCTCGTTCGTCAACCGGTTGCTCTACGCCGCCAAATACGGCGAGGCCAACATCGTCCTCTCCGGCGACGTCAACGACAACTCCAAGATCCTCTACGTCCGCCACCCGCGGGACAGGGTCCAGAAGGTCGCGCCGTTCCTCACGCTCGACGGCAACCCCTACCCGGCGATCATCGACGGGCGCATCCAGTGGATCGTCGACGGTTACACGACCTCCAACGACTATCCGTACTCGCAGAGCGAGAGCCTCGGCGACATGACGCGCGACACGACGACCGACCGCCGCGTGATCGCCCAGCAGCCGAGCGACAAGATCAACTACATGCGCAACTCGGTCAAGGCCACGGTCGACGCCTACGACGGCACGGTCAAGCTCTACGCCTGGGACAACAACGACCCGGTGCTCAAGACCTGGAGCAACGCCTTCCCCGGCGTCATACGCCCGGCCACGGAGATGAGCGCCGAGCTGCGCCAGCACGTGCGCTACCCGGAAGACCTGTTCAAGGTGCAGCGCTACACCCTGTCGCGCTACCACATCACCGACCCGGCCGCCTTCTACAGCGGCCAGGACTTCTGGAACGTCCCGGGCGACCCGACCCAGGGCGACAAGAACATCAAGCAGCCGCCCTACTACCTCACCACCACGATGCCGGGCGGCTCGCCGGCGTTCTCGCTGACCACGACCTTCGTGCCGAGGCAGGGGCCCAACCTGGCGGCGTTCATGGCGGTCGACTCGTCGGGCGGCTCCGACTACGGGCGCATGCGCATCCTGCGGATGCCGTCCAGCACGCCGATCCCCGGCCCCGGCCAGGCGCAAAACTCCTTCCAGAGCCGGTTCGCGGGTGAGCTCAACCTGCTCGGCGTGGGTGCCTCGTCGGTCCGTTACGGCAACCTCCTGACGCTCCCGTACGCAGGCGGCCTGGTCTACATCGAACCGGTGTACATCCAGGTGGCCGCGGGCGGCGGGCAGGAGCCGTACCCGATCCTGCAGCGGGTCCTGGTGTCGTTCGGCAGCAAGATCGGTGTAGCACGAACACTGGAGGAGGCGCTCCAGGAGGTCTTCGGCGGTGAGCAACAGCAACAACAGCAACAGCCGAGTGATCAGCAACAGGCCCAGCCCAACACGGCCAACGCGGCCTTGAACACGGCGATCTCCAACGCCAAGAAGGCCTATTCGGACGCGCAGAAGGCCCTGCAGGCCAGCCCGCCCGACTGGGACGCCTACGGCGACGCCCAGAAGCGACTGGAGGAGGCGCTGCAGGCGCTGGAGGGGGCGAACGCGCAGCAGCCGCAGCCGTCGCCCACAGCCTCGCCCACAGCGTCGCCGACGGCCTCGCCGGCAGCGTCACCGAGCGCCTCGCCGCCGGCGTCCCCGACGGCGTCGCCGACGGGATCGCCGACCGGAAACACGTCTTAGCCCATTCAGTTTGCGCCCACCCCGCGTCCCCGATAGCCTTAAGGAGCACGACAACGACGCGGGGTGGAGCAGTTCGGTAGCTCGCTGGGCTCATAACCCAGAGGTCGCAGGTTCAAATCCTGCCCCCGCTACCAGCTCGGAGGCCCGGGTTCCGGAAACGGAAACCCGGGCTTCTGTGTGAGTGGAGGGTTGCGGTCAAAGCACTCCTCCGGGCCTGTATAGTAAGTACTAACACACCGACGCGGGGTGGAGCAGTTCGGTAGCTCGCTGGGCTCATAACCCAGAGGTCGCAGGTTCAAATCCTGTCCCCGCTACCAAACGAAATCCCCGGTCGCCGGATCATCCGGCGGCCGGGGATTTTTCTTTTCCCCGGCACCGGAACGCCCGCGCGAGGGGTTGTCCGCCGCACAGCGCGGTGATTACATGATTACGTGACCGACAAGGCAGCACCGACACTCTACGAGTGGGCGGGCGGCACCGCGGCTTTCGAGCGGCTGACCGAGATCTTCTACCGCAGCGTCGTCAAGGACGACCTGATCGGCCCGTTGTTCGCGCACATGGACCCGGACCACCCGAAACACGTGGCGATGTGGCTGAGCGAGGTCTTCGGCGGCCCCGACCGCTACACCAGCGAACGCGGCGGCTACCCGAACATGCTCCGCCACCACCTCGGCAAGGCGATCACCGAGCCGCAGCGCCGCCGGTGGGTGAACCTGCTCATGGACGCGGCCGACGAGGCCGGGCTGCCCGACGACCCCGAGTTCAGGGCCGCGTTCGCCGGCTACATCGAATGGGGCACCCGGCTGGCCAGACACAACTCCCAGCCGGGCGCGACGCCACCGCCGCAGGCCCCGGTGCCGCACTGGGGCTGGGGGGTCGCGCCGCCGTACCAGCCTTAACCTGGAGGAATGGGAGGCAGGCCCAGAGGGCGGCTACGCGTCTACCTGGGAGCGGCGCCCGGGGTGGGGAAGACGTACGCCATGCTCAGCGAGGCGCGCCGCGCCCGCGAGCGCGGCAAGGACGTGGTCGTGGGCTTCGTCGAGACCCACGGCCGCGCCCGCACCGCCCGCCTGCTCGACGGGCTGGAGGTCCTGCCACGGCAGACCATGACGTACAAGGGCGCGACGTTCACCGAGCTCGACCCCGCCGCCGTCATCGAACGCGCCCCCACGCTCGCCCTGGTCGACGAGCTCGCCCACACCAACGTCCCCGGCTCCCGCAACGCCAAGCGCTGGCAGGACGTCGAGGAGATCCTCGACGCCGGGATCGACGTGGTCTCCACCGTCAACATCCAGCACCTCGAATCGCTGAACGACGTCGTCGAGCGGATCACGGGGGTGACGCAGCGGGAGACCATCCCGGACGAGGTGGTGCGGCGGGCCGACCAGATCGAGCTGGTGGACATGTCGCCCGAGGCGCTGCGCCGGCGGCTGGCGCACGGCAACGTCTACCTGCCCGAGCGGGTGGACGCCGCGCTCGCCAACTACTTCCGCGTCGGCAACCTGACCGCCCTGCGGGAGCTGGCCCTGCTCTGGGTGGCGGACAAGGTGGACGAGCAACTCGGGCGCTACCGTACGGACCACTCGATCGCGGGCACGTGGGAGGCGCGCGAGCGTGTGGTGGTCGCCCTCACGGGAGGGCCGGAGGGGGACACGCTCGTACGGCGGGCCGCCCGCGTCGCGGCCAAGGGCAAGGGCGCGGACCTGCTGGCCGTGCACATCACCAGCGCCGACGGGCTGACCACTGACGGGGACCCCGCCCACCTGGCGCGCCAGCGAGCGCTGGTCGAGGACCTGGGCGGGACGTACCACCAGGTGGTCGGCGACGACGTGCCACGCGCGCTGCTCGAGTTCGCGCGTGGCGTGAACGCCACCCAGCTCGTGCTCGGGGCGTCGAGGAGGAAGCGGCTGCTCACGCGGGGCGTGGGCGTCACGACGACAGCGCTGTCCGGGTCGATCGACGTGCACATGGTCCCGCACGAGGCGACCGGGGCGGGCCGCTACCGGCCGAGGTCGGGGGCCGCGCTGACCCGCAGGCGGCGGCTGTCCGGATGGGCGCTGGTGCTGCTCGGGATGCCGCTGCTCACGGCCGGGCTCCGCGTGACGGACCTGTCGCTGCCCAGCGAGATCCTGCTCTTCCTGCTGCTCGTCGTGGGTGTCGCCCTGACCGGCGGCATGTGGCCGGCGCTGACGGGTGCGGTGCTCGGGTTCGGGCTGCTCAACTGGTTCTTCACGCCACCGTTGCACACGTGGACGATCGCCGAGCCGGAGAACGTGCTGGCGCTGGCCATCTTCGTCCTCGTGGCGGCCATGGTCAGCACGGTCGTGGACCTGGCGGCCAGGCGCAGCAGGGACGCGGCGCGCTCGCGGGCCGACGCCGAGGTGCTGTCCACGCTGGCGGGTCACGTGCTGCGGGGTGAGGGGGCGCTGCCGTCGTTGCTGGCGCGGATGCGGGAGACGTTCGGGCTGAGCGCGGTGACCCTGCTGGAACGGGATGAGGAGCCCGGCGAATGGCGCGTCGTGGCCACCACCGGCGGGCTGCCCGCCACGAGCCCCGGAACGGCCGACACCGACGTCGCGATCGACGACCGGCTCGTGCTCGCCGCACGCGGGCGGCTGCTGGAGGCGAGCGACCGGCGGGTGCTGGAGGCGTTCGCGGCGCAGGCGGCGGTCGCGCTGCGCCAGCAGCGGCTGCGGGAGGCCGCCGACCGGGCCGAGCCGCTGGCCGAGGCCGACAGGATGCGTACGGCGCTGCTCGCCGCCGTGGGGCACGACCTCCGTACGCCGCTCGCCTCCGCCAAGGCCGCGGTCGAGAGCCTGCGCGCCACGGACGTCACCTGGTCGGACGAAGATCGCGCCGAGCTGCTCGCCACCGCCGACGAGTCGCTGATCAGGCTGAACCGGCTCGTCTCGAACCTGCTCGACATGAGCCGCCTCCAGGCCGGAGCACTCGGCGTGCGACTCGAACCGGTGGCGATCGAGGACGTCCTGCCGCACGCCGTGGACGACCTCGGCCCCGTGCGCGACCGACTCGTGAGCGACATCCCGCCGGACCTGCCGGAGCTCCAGGCCGACCCCGCGCTGCTCGAACGGGTCCTCGTCAACCTGATGGCCAACGCCGTCCGCTACAGCCGGGACGGGGAGCCCGTGCTCGTCAGCGCGAGCTGGCACGGCGAGTACGTGGAGATCCGGGTCGTCGACAGGGGCCCCGGCATTCCGGCGGATGCGCATGAAAGGGTGTTCCTGCCGTTCCAGCGGCTCGGTGATCGCCACAATCACGCGGGGGTGGGCCTCGGCCTGGCGCTCTCCCGCGGCCTCACCGAGGCGATGGGCGGCACGCTGGTCCCTGAGGACACGCCCGGAGGAGGACTGACCATGACGATCTCGCTGCGGCGGGCCACGTGACGCGCGTCCTCGTGGTGGACGACGAGCCGCAGATCCTGCGGGCGCTGCGCGTCAACCTGGCGGCCAGGCAGTACGAGGTCGCGGTAGCGCCCGACGGCGGCACGGCGCTGCGCCTGGCCGCCGACTGGCATCCCGACCTGGTCATTCTCGACCTCGGCCTGCCCGATCTAGACGGCGTGGAGGTCATCCAGGGCCTGCGCGGCTGGACGTCGGTCCCCATCATCATCCTGTCCGGGCGCGCCGACAGCACCGACAAGGTGGACGCCCTCGACGCCGGCGCCGACGACTACGTGACCAAGCCGTTCAGCATCGACGAGCTGCTCGCGCGGGTGCGCGCGGTGACCCGCCGCACGGGACAGCACGACGGGGAGAACGCGACGGTGCAGGTGGGTGACCACGTCGTCGACCTCGCCGGCAAGACGATCTCGGGAGGGGTACGCCTGACGCCGACGGAGTGGCACTTCCTGGAGATCCTGCTGCGCAACCCAGGCAAGCTGATCAGCCAGCGCCAGCTGCTGACCGAGGTCTGGGGCAGCTCCTACCTGAAGGAGACGCACTACCTGCGCCAGTACATGGCCCAGCTGCGGCGCAAGCTCGAACGCGATCCCGCGCATCCGGTGCACCTGCTGACCGAGCCGGGGATGGGTTACCGGTTCCAGCCGTCCTCGTCGACGTAGGGGCCGGGGTCTTCGAACGGGTTCACGTAGGTGTCGGATTCGCGTGGGTCCTCTTCGCGTACCCATCGGGAGATTCCCCGTGAGACCTCGTCGTCGATCTCGGCGATCCGGTGCCGGTAGGGGAGCCTGTCCTGGTACATGTCCACGAGCGAAGTCTGTGGATCGTCACCCATGTCTCGGCTGATGCGATAGATGTTGTCGTCTTCCATGGCTCTTCACGCCTTGCTGACCATCCGGACCGCTCGCTGAACGGCCCAGCCCAGCAGCAGGAGCCCGAAGACGACTTGCACGATGCGCATCCAGAGGGATGACCCATGATCGGCATAAATCACGATGCCGACCCACATCAGGCCAAATATCCCAACCAAGACGACTGCCGCCCAGTTCAGCCCCCGCTGCCACATATGCGAAGTCTTACAGGCGGTCCGCCAAGGGCGGGTATGTCGGAAGTCGGCATCGCGTCAGCGGGCGGCAACGACGCCTTGCCCGGCCGCGTGCGCAGGGGGCTATCGGGGAAGGGTGCGGCCGGTTCCGACGCAGCGGCGCAGGCGCATGCCGCGCGGGCGCTGCGGGACCGGCTGCTCCAGACAGGCCAGCAGCGCGGCCGCCGTACGGGCGTCGGACAGGATGCGATGCACGGCCTCCCCGTCCTCCGGCAACTGGCCGCGCTCGGCCAGCTCATGCTTGATGAACGCCAAAGGATCGGGCGCGTCCACCGTGTCGGCCGCCACCGTCGCCCGCGCCGCCGTCAGCAGGCGCAGGTAGTGGGTGCGCAGGACGGCCTCGCGCATGCGGGCGTGCTCCAAGTCGTCGATCAGAGTCCTGGCGACTCGCAGCAGATCTCCGGCGTGCGTCGCCTCATCGGCGAGGAACGCGCGGATGTCGTCGAACTCCGACCGGGTCATTGCGGCCACCTCCCAGAGCGCAGTCTGCTCGTAGGTACTTCGTATCTGGGGACGATTGCGGATGACTTGCCGACCGCTTGACCCCGGGTGTCGACCAGGAGGTCGATGGGAGAGGTTTGAGGGTCCGGTGGTGAGGGAAGAACCTCCTGATTACCTGAGTAGGCCTGAGTGGGTGCGGCAGGCTGCTAGAGTTGCTTCCCGCAGGGCGATCGAGGGGGCTCCCAGAGCCTCGAAGATGCCCGGCAAATCCCACTACCTTCAGGGTCATCCTTCGATGGTTTCGCATCTGTTCGGATGGGCTGGTAAGTTAGAGGGGTTGTCTCCGAAAGGGGGCGCGGCTTAATTCCTGCAGGTCGAGCGGGTCCGGTCAATTTGACAGGGACTTGAACGGCTGAAAGAATTAAGACACAACGAACGAAGCACAACAAAACGAAATGAGCGCCTCCGAGCGGGGACCGCGTGAGTGGTTCTGG